>DAIDJK010000132.1 GCA_027450225.1 Bryobacterales bacterium
TGCGCGACGAGAGCGGCGGGCAGGGCGCAAGAGAAGACGGCAAGGAAAAGGGGTGAAGCAAAGAAGCGCGGGCGATGGGGCGCGGACATGGGATCTCCTGTATTGGGATGCGTGAAGCAGAGCAAAATGAACCTGAGCAAAGAGGAGTTTATCGCGTGGGCGAAACAGGGGGCAGAAAGCGCGAGACGGCGGCGCGAGGCCGGCGTACGACATCTCGATGGACATCTCGATGCCCCCCCGGGCGGGCGAAACTTCGATAGAATCAACGGCGCGGCGACGGAAGTGGCGTTCGCAAAGGGAGAGTTATGAGGAATCGCGAATCGAAGGAAGAGGCGAAATCGACATTGATGAACCGCCGAAGCGCGCTCGGCGGGGCGGCGATGGTGGGCGGCGCGCTGGCGGGGATGGCGCTCGAAACGGGCTCTGCGCTGGGCGCGGCGGCGAGCGATACGCCGAAAGCGGCTCCGCATGAAGGCGCGGGCGCGAGTGCGGCTCCGCATGCGGCGGCGTCACCGAATTTCCATCCGCCGATTGTGGAAGTGAAGAGCGGGAAGCTGCGCGGGTTCCGGGATGGCCGGACGACGGTGTTTCTGGGAGTGCCGTACGCGGTGGCGGAGCGGTTCGAGATGCCGCAGCCGGTGAAGGCGTGGGATGGCGTGAAGAGCGCGCAGACGTGGGGGCCGGTGTGTCCGATTCCGGCGCAGAGCCGGCCGGGTCCGGACGATTTCTGTTTTCCGCACCGCTACTGGATCGAGAACGAAGACTGCCAGGCGCTGAACATCTGGACGCCGCGGGCGAGCGCGAACGTGAAGAAGCCGGTGATGTTCTGGATGCATGGCGGGGGATTCACGAACGGGTCCTCGATGGAAAGCTATGCGTATGACGGGAAGAACCTGAGCGAGTTCGGCGACGTGGTGGTGGTGAGCGTGAACCACCGGCTGAACATTATCGGGACGCTGGATCTTTCCGAGTATGGGTCGCAGTATGAGAATTCGCGTTACACGGGGATGGCGGATCTGGTGGCGGCGCTCGAATGGGTGCGGGACAACATCTCGCAGTTCGGCGGCGATCCGGGGAATGTGACGATCTTCGGGCAATCGGGCGGCGGCAGCAAGGTGACGCGGCTGATGCACATGCCGGCGGCGCAGGGCCTGTTCCACAAAGGCATTGCGCAGAGCGGCGGCGCGCTGAACTACAGGAACGTGGAAGTGGCGGCGGCGATCCACCGGCAGCAGGCGATTGCGGCGGCGACGCTGAAGCAGCTGGGGCTCGACGGGTCGCAGATCGACCGGCTGAAGAAGGTTCCGTACAAGGACCTGATCATTGCGGGCACGGCGGCGTCGCGCGAGGTGGCGCAGGCTTCGGGCGGCGGACGCGGACCGGGCTTTGGCGGAGGCGGATGGGACGTGATTGCGGACGACAAGTACGTGATGCGCGAACTGTGCGACTGGGCCGACACGATTCCGCTGATGGCGGGCACGGTGTTCAGCGAAATGCAGGGCACGATGGTGCGCGGCGACGGGCGGAAGAACGAGTGGAGCCATGCGGAGATCGACGAGAATCTGACGAAGGCGTTCGGCGAGCGGAAGACGCAGGTGGTGGAGGAGTTCCGGAAGGCGTTCCCGCACAAGAAGGTGCAGGATGTGCTGTACTTCGCGAACGGGTCGAGGCCGGGAGTGAAGACGACGCTTTCCTGGAAGCTGGAGAAAAGCAAGACGCCGGTGTGGAACTACCTGTTCGCGTGGGAGTATCCGGTGGATGGCGGGATTACGGCGTTCCACTGCTCGGAGATTGCGTTCGCTTTCCATAATGTGACGGAGCCTCATATTCACGTGGCGACGGGCGGCGGTCCCGCGGCGCTGGCGCTGCAGGACAAGGTGGCCGGCGCGTGGCTGGGCATGGCGAAGAACGGGAACCCGGGGTTTAAGTCGTGGACGGCGGAAGAGCCGAACACGATGGTGTTCGACACGGTGAGCGAATGCAAGCCGCTGAGAGATGACGAGCTGGTGAAGGCGATGGGAAATACGATGGGGCGGGGCAGGGGAGCGGCTTAAAGGCGTCTGGAACGGTAACGACTCGATCTCGCTTCAAACGCCCGGGAGGCCGGCGAATCAGAGGCGCTCGGGCGTTCCGCCCCATTCGGCTGGATCCACGTCGGCGACGGACTGCGAAAAGGTCCAGGAGTGTCCGGCGGAATCTTCGGCGTTGTACTGGCGCTCGCCGTAAGGCTGCGTCGCCGGTTCCTGAGTGATCCGCGCGCCGTGGGCTTTCGCGTGGGCGCAGTGGGCATTGGCGTCGGCGATGCGGATGGTGACGGAGCATCCCGCGCCCAGCGGAGTGCCGCGTTCATTCGGACGAAGTTCCCGTACGATGACCGCTCCGTCACCGACATTCAACTGCACGCGATGCTCACCGATGCGCAGACGCACGGTGAAGCCGAAGGCATCGCACAGCCATGCGGCGGCCTGATTGACGTCCGGATAGGCGAGCACGGGGATGACGGTGCTTTGCGGGATGGATCGATTGGGAATCATCTTGAAGCAGTTTCCAACATTCCGTGCGCGGCTGTAAGATACCCGCATGGCAGCTTCACCCGCGGTGAGCGCGGTTTCCGGCGCCCCGATCACGGGGACACAACGCATGATCTCGCTCGACGCCTTCCGGGGAGCCGTGATGGCGTTCATGATCATGGTCAACAACAATGGCAGCGGGCATGACGCGTATCTGCAGATGCGCCATTCGGACTGGAACGGATGGACGCTGACCGATACGGTGTTTCCGTCGTTCGTCTGGATTATGGGCGTATCGATTACGCTGTCGCTCGGCAGGCGGCTGTCGGCGGGAACGGCGCGGTCGAAGCTGCTGCTGACGGCGCTGCGGCGGGCGGCGATCCTGTTCGTGCTGGGGATGTCGGTGTATGCGTTCCCGCATTTCAGCCTGTCGCACCAGCGGATACTCGGGGTGCTGCAGCGGATCGCGATCTGTTATCTGGCGGCGTCGGTGATTTATCTGTGGACCGGGGCGCGCGGGCAGATTGCGTGGGTGGCGGGGCTGCTGGCCGTGTACTGGGCGCTGATGATGTATGCGCCTGTGCCGGGATTCGGGCATGGGCGGCTCGACGTGGAGGGCAACTTCGCGCACTACGTGGACCATGTGGCGCTCGGGGCGCATAACTATTCCGAGACGCGCGACTGGGACCCGGAGGGAATCGTGAGCACGATTCCGGCGATTGCGACGGCGCTGCTGGGGCTGCTGGCGGGGCGGGTGCTGCAGCTGCGCAAAACGCTGGCGGAACGGACCACGTGGATGTTCCTTGCGGGCGCGCTGCTGGCGGCGGCGGCGTGGGCGCTCAGTTTCTGGATGCCGGTGAACAAGAAGCTGTGGTCGGATTCGTTCTGCCTGCTGATGGCGGGGTTCGACTTCACGGTGTGCGCGGCGATCGTGTGGGTGATCGACGGGCTGGGGTGGAAGCGGCCGTTCGAGCCGGCGGTGATTATAGGGATGAACGCGATCACGGTCTATCTGGCGTCGGAATATGGCGCGGAGTTGTTCGACATGGTGAAGCGGCCGGTTTACAGGGCAGTGTTCCAGCCGATCGCGTCGCCGGCGAATGCATCGCTGCTCTATTCGCTCGCGTTCATGGGCGCGATGTACGCGATCGCGTACGTGATGTACAGGAAGCGGTGGTTCCTGCGGGTTTGATTGGAGATCAGGCGGTGGCTTTGCCGAAGACGCGGCAGAAGTTTCCGCCGCCGATCTTCGTGATGTCGGCCGGGGTGAAGCCCTGGCGCAACATCTCGGCCACGACGGCGTTGAAGAACCCTCCGTTCAGGCCGGGCCATGCGCGGTTGGAGCCCTGGCCCACGCGCGAAGAAAGAAGATCGGTATCGCTGCCGATGCCGGTGTGATCGACGCCGACGGCATCCACCATCGCTTTGATGCTCTGAACGAATTCGGGAAGCGAAGGCGCGAGGTGGGTCCAGACGCCGATGACGCCGCCCGCGTCGGCTACGACTTTGGCGTGGTCGCGGCTGATGAGACGCGGCATCATCATCTGGTGCATTTTCGGATCGGGACCTGCGAAGGTGTCGAGGTTCGTGTGGGAGATGATGACGGGGCGCGTGGCGACTTTCAGGGCGGCGAGCACGGTTTCGTGGCTGGCGTGGGCGAGATCGACCAGGATGCCGAGGCGGTTGCATTCGCGAATAACGTCGGCGCCGAGCGGCGTGAGGCCGCCGAGATGGGCGGCGCCGGTATTGACGTCGCCGAGAGGCGCGACGAGGTCGTCCTGTTCGTGGAGGAGTTGCAGATGGCGGACGCCGCGTTTGTAAACCTCTTCGACGCGATCGAGATGGCCTTCGATGAACTGCGCGCCTTCAACGCTCTGGACGATGGCGGGCTGGCGGAAGCGGTGGGCGGATTCGAGGTCCTTGAGGTTGAGAGCGCGGCGGACGCGGCCTTTCCGGAGTTGGGCGTCGATGGCGGTGAGCCAGCTGAGGAAGCGCTCGCGGGCATCGCCCGGTTTCTCGATATGGGCGAAATCGAGGACGTATGCGGCGCAAACGGCGGTAAGGCCGGACTGCCGGAGTTCATCGGCGAGGGAAAGCTCCGGCGTTTGCATCGGCGGGGCGGCCGGCTGAGGACCGCGGTGAGGTTCGGTTCCCGCGGGGTAGACGTGGTTGTGCATGTCCACGCCGATGGTGTGAGCAAGAACGGCGCGGGAGCGATCCTCGCGGGGCGCGGCGCTCAGGGTCGCCGGACCGGGCAACAGGGCGCCGCCGCAGGCGATTGCGGTGGTCAGGAACTGTCGCCGCGAAGAATGGCAATGCATGGCTCCTACCTCTTTATGGCGCGGGTGAGCAGGTAATCCTGGCGGACGACGTTGTCGCGGAAGTATTCGGCGGCGATGGAGTCGAATTCACGGCGGAACTGTTCGAGCGCGGCGGGATCGGTCTCGGAAAGCAATTCGACCACTTTGACCAGAGAGCCGGCGGAGCGTTCGGCGTTGGCGCGGAAGTGCGCGAGGCTGAGGGCGGGAACCAGCATGGAGGCGCGGTCGAAGGCGATGCCGGTGACGGCGTCTCCCAGGCGCTGGCGGACGACGGCGGGATCGCCCCAGAGAAACGGCGTCTCGACGCCGGGGGGAGGCGCGGGCAGATAGCGGGCGCCGAGAGTCATGGTGCGGGCGATGAGAAGTTCGGGCGGCCAGGTGGAGAAGGCGATTGTGCCGCCGGGTTTGAGGACGCGCAGCAGTTCGCCGAGGGCGACGGCGGGGCGGGGCGCGAAGATGTGCGCGAACTGGCTGAGGACGAAATCGAAAGCGGCGCCGGGGAAGGGGAGTTGTTCGATGTCGCCTTCGTGGAAATCGATTTCGAGCGCGGCGAGGTGCGCGTTTTCGCGGGCGCGCTCGAGGAGCTGGGGAGTGAGATCGAGGGCGGTGACGCGGGCGCCGCGGAGGGCGGCGGTGATGGCGACGACGCCCGTGCCGCATCCGGCATCGAGCACACGCGCGCCGGACTGTACGCGGGCGTGGTTCACCAGCACGGCGGCGGCGGGCGTGGTGATGGCCTGCAGGGGCGCGAAGTGAACCCAGCTTTCGCGCTGCCTCTGTTTGTATTGAACGATGGCGTCAGGAGCGGGTTGCATGGAAGCTGCGGAACCAGCGTATCAGGGGTGGCCGCCGGTACCGTGCCCGGATTCGGCGCCGATGGCGATGATCGGGAACGTAACGCGACCTGATGCGTTATAGAATTCTCCGCATGCGCAGCGCTATTGCGGTTCTTTCGTGTACTGCATGCCTTTGTCTGGCCCAGACTTCGTCGCATCACGTGACGAAAGCCGATGTGGACCGGTGGATGACGGGCGAGTGTTCGAACTGGGGACGATGGGGGAAGACGGATCAGCTGGGCGCGGTGAATCTGATCACGGACGCGAAGCGGCAGGCAGCGGCGGGGCTGGTGAAAGACGGAGTAGCGGTGTCGCTGGCGCACAATCCGATTACGGAAAAGGCGCCGGACAACGGCTCGCCGTTCCGGCACACGATGCTCTCGACCGGAGCGCATCCGAGCGGACAGTTCGTGATGGACGAATACGCGGTTTCCTATCACGGACTGGCCCACACGCACATGGACACGATGTGCCACATGGCGTGGAACGGGAAGATGTACAACG
>DAIDJK010000133.1 GCA_027450225.1 Bryobacterales bacterium
CGTTCCCGATGACCACCTCGCCGGAATGCAATCCCGCGCCGGTCTTGAAATCTCCCACCGTCTGGCTCACGATCTCGGTGGCGCACGCCACCGCCCGCCGCGCATGGTCGCCCGGCACAGCGCCATCGTCGAAATCGGAAAACACCGCCAGAATGCCGTCGCCGATGAATTTATTCACCTGCCCGTGATAGGCCACGATGATCGCCACCATCCGGCTCATGTAGCGGTTCAGCAGGTCGACCACTTCGGCCGGGTCCCGCGATTCGCAGAACGCGGTGAAGCCCCGGATATCGGTGAACAGGATCGTCACCATGCGGCGCTCGCCGGATAGCGCGATCTTCTCGGTTCTTTCGAGCGTTCTCGCCACTTCCTTGCCCACGAACAGCGCCACGGCGTTGCGGAAGAACCGGCTCTTTTCTTCCGCCGTCGCGAAGCGGTAGATCACCGCGCCCACCAGCGCGACGCCCCAGGAGGTGAGCAGCTCCGCGGTCGAAAGCAGCCAGCCCTGCCGGAACAGAAGATACGTGGTGGCCAGCACCGCGGCCACAACGCCGAGCGACCACCAGACCGTGGCCCACGGCCGCAGGCTTACCGCGGTGAAAACGCACAGCCCGGCCACGAACAGCAGCGCGAACTGCCGGGCCCACTCCGGAACCGGCCGCAGAAAATCCGCCGTGAGCAGCGTATGCAGAACGTTGGCGTGGATTTCCACTCCGGGCGAACGCCACTCGTCTCCGGCGAACAGCGTATAGAACGGCGTGTCGTGCCGGTCCTGATCGCCGGCGAAATCCGGGCCGAGCAGCACCACCTTGCCCTTCACCCACTTTTCGAGCTGCGCGCGATTGCCGTTTTTCGCCGCCTGAATGAAGTCGTAAAGCGAGATATGGGGGAAGGTTTTCGCATCCGGCGGGCCGGCGTAGTTGATGCGCATCATGCGGTCCTCGTCGAGCGGAATTTCGCGTCCGCCCAGATCGAGATTCCGCCCGCGCCATTTCGCATCTGCGCCAAAGAATTTCTCCGCCGCCCGCAGGGCGATGCCGCGCGCCAGCTGCTCGTCCGGCACGCCGGCTTTCGGGGCCTCGATCAACTCCTGGCGGCGCACGAAATCGTCGGAATCCGCGCTCAGGTTCACGAAACCGGTAAGCCCCATGGCGGATGCCAGAATGTTCAGCGGTACCGCGAACGCGGCCTGCCTCTGGTCCGCCATGGCGGCCGGCACATAGCCGCAGATCACGGGCATTTGCGGCGCAACCGTCGTCACCGCTTCGGCCAGCGCGGCGTCGTTGCCGGGAACGTACTGCTCCACCGGAATGGTGAAAGTCACGTCGAGAACGAATACTTTCGCGCCCGCCCCGGCCGCCGCGCGGATCGCGTCCGCATAATGCCGCTGCCAGAAAGCGAGTAATTCGGGGAATTGGCCCAGCGATTTGTTATCGATGGTGAGAATCGCGATGTCTTTTACCGGCTCGGGGCCGCGCACCACGAAATTCACGTCCTGCGCCTTCAGGCGCATCAGCTCGAAAAAGCGGACATGCATGAGCGCGAGCGTGGACACGACGCCCGTAACCGCTACGGCCGCGCAGACGGCGGCCCGCTGGAGCGTCTTGTTCATGCGGGAGCTATCTGGAATTTTACTACCTGGCGTGAGTAAGGAATTACACTGTTGGAGATACGAATGCGCCGCCTCCCTGTTATTGCCGTGCTGGCACTGGCGGTTACCGGATTTCTTGCGGGACAAACCACCCAGGGACTCATCTCCGGGCGCATCCTCGATTCGGTGAACGGGCGTCCGCTGGCGGACTGCGAGATCTCCTACGCGGGCAGCTCCATCGCATCCACGGGCACGGTCCGCAGCGACGCTCTGGGTTACTATTTCATTCCCCTGCTTTCGCCCGGAACCTACGTGCTCCGGGTGACGGCGAACAAATACCAGCCGCAGGAAATTCAGGAGCTTTCGCTGGCCGTAGCCGGGCGAATTGAAGTGGATTTCAAACTACGCCCGCTTTCCGACGTGTGGGAAGCAGGCCAGTACCGCAGCGTTTTTCTGCCCGGCAGCCGCACCATCGTGACTTTCTACGGGCCGGACGACGATCCCAGCCGCAGCGGTTCGTTCGAAGCGCAAAAAGCCTCGCACGGCACGCTCGACACTTCGCAGAGTTACGTGATCGATTCCGAGCAGATCGATCTGTTGCCGCTTCAGGGACGCGACGTTTACACCATGCTGGTGAGCCTGCCGGGCGTCACGGCCGACAACGGCACCGGCCGCGGCATCGGCGTGAGCGTAGCCGGGGCGCGGCCTTCGGCGTCGAATTTCTTCCTCGATGGCGTGGAAAACAACAACTATCTGGTGACCGGGCCTTTGAATCCGGTAGCGCCGGAAGCCGTCGAGGAGTACCGGATTTCCACCAGCAATTACTCTGCGCAATACGGCCAGACCAGCGGATTCGTCGCCAACGCGATCACCCGCGCGGGAAGCAACAGCTACCACGGGCTGGCGTACGAATATCTGATCAACGACGCGCTCAATGCGGCGGATTTTCAGGATAATGCCGCCGGAGCCGGGCGCCTCGCCGACAAGGAAAACCGCTTCGGCTATCAGGTGGGCGGACCCGTGCTGCACGACCGGCTTTTCTTTTCGAGCGCGCTCGAACAACTGGTGAGCCACGGCCAGCAGGCGTCCCAGACTTATCTGATGCCGACTTCGGCATTCTCCTCGATCCTGAACCTGCCCGCCTCGAGCCTTGCCCGGCAGCTACTCACCGCCTACCCTTCGCCGGTGGTGAATCCCAATCTCCTCGAAGCCAGTTACAAAGTAAATGCGCCGACGGTGGTGGATCAGCTGACGGCGCTCGAGCGCGGCGATTACATCTTCGGCGGCGGGCGGGATCACCTGATGGGCCGGGTGAATGTCGCGCGGCTCGGCGAGCCGGATTTCATCTGGTCGCCTTACAAAGCCTTCACCTCCGGATTGAACGAAAACACCGAAGGCGCGGAGGTGAACTGGATGCGGTCGTGGTCGCCGCGGCTGACGAGCGAACTCAAGCTCGGCTACAGCGACGACAATCTGTGGTGGAACCGCGCCAATCCGCAGATTCCGACGCTGGTTTCGAGCGACAACGTGACGCTGCCCGGCAGTTCCGCGTTTTACGCCTATCGCAATCACAACCAGTCCCTGCAGCCGATTTTCGATGCGACGTGGACGCGCAACCGCCACGTGATCACGGCGGGCGCGGGCGGGTTGTTGCGCTACAACAGCGGGTATCTGACGGCGGGCGCGGGCGGCGAATACATTTTCCAGAGCGCCATCAATTTCGCGTTCGATATTCCCGCGTACTTCCGGACCGCGATCGACCGGCTCGCCGCTACCCCGGCGCTGCCGGATTTCAACCGCGATTACCAGTACAACCAGTTCTTTCTTTTCGTTGAGGACAGCTACCGGGTCTCTTCGCGGCTGACTCTGAATTACGGCCTGCGCTATGAGAATTTCGGTTCCCCCGCCAATACCGGCTCGGTGAAAGACGCGCTGGTGCAGTTCGGCGCCGGCGCGGATTTCAACCAGCGCCTGGCGAACGCGAATCTCGCGATTCCGGGCGCGGGAAACGAAACGCTGTTCGCGGCGGACAACGGCGATTTCTCGCCCCGCTTCGGCATCGCGTGGGACCCGTTCGGCAAAGGCAACACCGTGCTGCGCGGCGGCTACGGCATTTTCTACGACCGCCCGTTCGACAATCTCTGGCAGAACACGCGCAACAACAACATCGTGCTGCCGCTTTACACGGCATCGCCGGGGGCCAATTATCTGGCGCCGATGGCCTCCGCGCTGCCGCTTTACGCCGGGCAGCCGGTGGCAACGAATTTTCCGTCGCTCACTCTGATGGACCCGAAGCTGCGCAACGGCTACGCGCAGCAGTTTTTCGCCGGAATCGACCAGCGGATCGGCGACAACCTGACCATTCAGGTGAACGGTACGGGCACACTGGGCAGAAGGCTGATCACGACCGATCTGGTGAACCGGCAGTTCACGACGGCAACCGGCGACGGCCGCCCGAACCAGTCGCTGCCGGACATCTCCTGGCGATCGAGCCAGGGAATTTCCGATTACTACGCGCTCAATTCCCTGGTACGGTACCGGGTACGGCAGCTCGAACTGCAGGCCGCTTACACCTGGAGCCACGCGATCGACAACCAGAGCGAACCGCTGATCGGCGACTTCTTCAATCTGAACTTCACCTCAGTGGGGGCGCCTTCGCCGACCGGCGAACAGCAATCCGCCTTCGCCCAGATGTTCAACAGCAACGGCGACCGGGGAAATTCGGATTTCGACCAGCGGCACAACCTTTTCCTGCTGGGAGTGTGGCGGTCCGATGGACGGCGCTGGTTTACGCGCGGCTGGGAGACGGGATACATGGCGGCGTTCCGCTCGGGCTTCCCGTATACCGTGTATTCGCCGATCACTCAGGCGCCGGTTTTCGGACAGGGGCTGATTGTGAACCAGCGGGCGGATCTGCTGAACCCAAACGCTTTCTTCAGTTCGGCCATCCCGGTGAGCGGAGGCCTGGCCGTGCTGAATCCGGCGGCGTTCGCCGAGCCGGCAAGCGCGAGCGCGGTGGGGAATACGGGCCGCAATGCGTTCCGCGGACCGGGCTTGTATAACGTGGACTTATCGATAGGGCGGGAATTCGCGGTTCCGTTTCTCTCTGAATCGAGCCGGCTGGTACTCAGGGCTGACCTTTTTAATATGTTGAACCACGCGAACCTGAATAACCCGGTGAGCCTGATCGGGGCGCCCGATTTCGGGATCGAGACGTGGGGCAGACAGGGTATTGCATCCGGTTTTCCGGCTGTTACGCCACTAAACGAAACGGCGCGCCGAGTGCAGGTACTATTACGGGTCGAGTTCTGATTAAGCCCTGTAACATGAACAATTCAGGGCGCACAGGATGGTATA
>DAIDJK010000134.1 GCA_027450225.1 Bryobacterales bacterium
GGATGCGGGTTCGTTCGGCAACGGCCCGGGAGCGGGATTGGCTTTGTTCTGCAGAACGGGCGCGGGGCGTGAAACGGGATCGTTTTGTAAGCCGGCCTTCTTCTGGCGGTCGAGATCGAACGGGGACGGGCCGGTGCGCGGGGGCGCAGGCGCGGCGGCGGGCCGGGGAGCAGAGGCGTTCTGGGGCGGACCGGGCTGCGGCGCGCCGGATGGATTCGGGAGAGTTCCCAGACTGGCGAGCGCATCCTCGATGGCGACGAGTTTTCCGGCCTGAATCATCCTGATGAGGCCGATTTCGAGGTGGAAGCGCGGCGTGAGGGAGAACTGGAGTTCGCGGAAGAGATCGAGCGAGAGCTGGAGGTAGCGGGTGAGGTCTTCCTCAGAGAACGACGCCGCGATGCGGGCCATTTCGGCGCGCTCGGCGGGGCTGGCGCTGACGAGACGGGAGTCCGCGCCGGCGATTTTCGTAACCAGGAGATTGCGCAGGTAGCGCGAGACTTCACGGGAGAAATGCTGCACGCTGCCGCCGTTGCGTTCGAGTTCATCGACGAGCGTGAGGACTTTGGCACCATCCTGCGCGGCGAGCGCGCTGGTGACCTGGGACATGGCGTCGATGGAGAAGGCGCCGAGCAGCGCGCGGACCTGGGCGGTCTCGAGACGGTTGCCGCAGCAGGCGATGGCCTGATCGAGCGCGGAGAGCGAATCCCGAACGGAACCTTCGCCGGCCTGGGCGATGACGGCGAGCGCTTCGTCATCGGCCTCGATGCCTTCGCTGGCGCAGATTTCGCGCATGCGGGCGATGAGGTCGTTGAAATCGACCGAACGAAAGCTGAAGTGCTGGCAGCGCGAGGCGATGGTGGCGGGAATCTTGTGGGATTCGGTGGTGCAGAGGATGAAGACGGCCCACTCGGGGGGCTCCTCGATGGTTTTCAGAAGCGCGTTGAAGGCTTCGTTCGTGATCTGGTGCGCTTCATCGACGATGAAGATCTTGTAGCGGTCGCGCGCGGGCTGGTAGCGGACGTTTTCGCGGAGCTCGCGCATTTCGTTGATGCCGCGATTGGAGGCGGCGTCGATTTCGATGACGTCGACCGAGCCGCCGGCGGCGATTTCGAGGCAGCTGGCGCAGACGCCGCAGGGGTGGTCGGTAGGGCCCTGGACGCAGTTGAGGCAGCGGGCGACGATGCGGGCGGTGGTGGTTTTGCCGGTGCCGCGCTGGCCGGAGAAGATGTAGCCGTGGGCGATGCGGTTCTGCGCGATGGCGTTGCGCAGAGTGGTTTTGATGTGTTCCTGGTTGAGAACGTCATCGAAAGACTGCGGCCGGTATTTGCGCGCGATGACCTGATACATGGAAAGGACCGCTGTATGAGTTTAACGGGTTCGGACCGGGTGGCGTTCTCTACGCGCACAACTCTCGCCCGAGTGGCAAGCTGTGCGCTTGTTTAGCCAGGCCCCGGGTAATCCGCGGCACACGGGTGAAACCACTACCGTTGCTTCCTTCCGGACCTGGCGGGGTTTGCAGCCGTCCGTTGCACGGAGCCCGGAACCTGACGGTTACAGAGTAGCAGAGCGGGGAGATGGCGCGGCGGAAGAGCGGCGGAACACGTTGATTCGACTGGAGAACACGGCGCGGGGTTACTTCGGCGAACCGGGCTCTTCCTCATCCGGCAAACGGAGCGAATCGAGGGGCACCGCCCAGCGGGTTCCTTTGTCGGTGAGGAACGGCGCGAGAAAGACTCGTACCCGTTCCTCCGGCGAATTGAACGACGGATCGTCGAGAGCCTCGTGTTCATCGAGCACTTTCTGGAAAACTCCGAAGAGGTCGGCGTCCGGAACGTCCGGGCGGACGAGGCCGGCGGCGCGCAGGCAACGCGCGAGGTACTCGTCCGAGCGCCACTGGTAGGCAACGAAATCACCGAGTTTTGAAGGCGCGATTGCCACTTGAGCCAGTATGCTCCCCCGAACGGGCGCGAGGCGAATGTCAGCGTTCGGCGGCGGGGCCGGCGGGCAGCAGGTCTTCAGTCTGGCGCTTCGGGAAGAGCCTGCGCGAAATGTCGGGCCAGAATTCAACGAAAATCGCGCCGGCCGCGCCTTCGGCGGTGACCACCAGTGCGCGCTGGACGGTGAGGGTGAAGCCGCGCTCCTCCTCCGGGTAATAGATATTCGACAGGCCGCCCGCGGCCAGGTTGCCCAGAATGTTCGAATAATTGGGGACCCATTTGCCGGAATCGTCCTTGCATTTGACGGAAGTGGATATGGCGTAGAACAGGCGGCTGGCGAAACTTCCGGTGCCTTTGCGGAAATACCGGGGGTCCTGTTTGAACAGAATCGGAAAGACGGCGTTGCCGAGCAGGGAGCCGTCGAAGGTATCGAGATAAGAGGCGCTGAAACGCTTGCCGTAGCCCCTGGCGCCCTGGCCGTAGGACGGGAAGTCGTTGTCGCCCTGGCTCATGCCGGCATCGAGCCCGGCGGCGACGAAGGTGAAGGGGTCGAGCGCGCCTTTGAGCGCCAGATGGAGTTTCTCCGCGGCGGACAGCGGCTCGGCATCTGAAATAAAGGAAGTGTTGAAGTTCGGCATCACGCCGAGGATGCGCTGCTGTTCCTCCTCGTGAAGTTCCGCTTCGGCCCTGGCGCGATGCGAATCCTCGCCGGTGACGGCGGAAGGCGCGGGAGGCTGCTCGTCCGGGGTTTGCGCGCGCAGGAGGGGAAGGCTGAGGAACACGACGCCGGCGAGCGCGAGAGTCAGACGGCTGACTGCCGGCGAGGTCATAAAGAGAGAGTCCGAATGGCGGCCGTCATTTCTCACCCGTTGTTTTTGCCCGTCGTTTTTTACCCATCACTTGTCACCCGTCATCTTTTTAGATCTTCTTTTTTAGATCTTTTCGTAAGGGGAGTTGTTTTCGGGCGCGTGCAAGGTTCACGAATTCTTAAGGCGACCGCGGCACGGGCGAGGCAAAGGCCGCGAACGCGCGCAAAAGGCCCGCGTAAAAAGCCCGCGTAAAAAGCAATGATGCGTCCGGCGGCTGCGATGTTTCCCAATCGCGGCGGGATCACTATTCTTTACAAACCGGCGCGCCGCGAAGCAGGAGGTTCGCGGGGGCGGCGTGAATCGTATGCCGGCGTGATAGGCTGAGCGCGTCCGGCGTGGCTGCTTCGCGGCGCGCCGGTTTGCTCTCCCATGATGTCTCGCCGTCGATTATTCGGTCTGGACGCCGCCGCGGCCGGCGCTCCCCGTTTTTCCCTGGCGGCCCAAAGCCCATCGCCGCGGCGCGCGGGCCGGCCGAAGAACGTGTTGCTGATCATGTCCGATCAGCACAAGCGAAGCTGCCTGGGGGCGGCGGGCGATCCGGTGGCGCATACGCCCAACCTGGATGCGCTGGCGCGCTCGTCGGTTCGCTTCTCGAGCGCGTATTGCGCCAATCCGGTGTGCACGCCGTCACGCGCGTCGCTTCTGACCGGACTTTACACGCACAACCACCAGGCGTGGAACAACATGACGCCGTGGCCGCCCACGCACAAGACCATCGCGCACTATTTCTCGGCGGCTGGCTACATGACGGGGCTGGTGGGGAAGATGCATTTCGTGGATGCGCAAACCCACGGGTTCGATTATCACCTCGATTTCAACGACTGGTATCAGTTCCTGGGGCCGAAGACGAAGCTTTATGCGGATGAACTGAGCCGCGCGAATTCGGGGTCGGGACTGCCGCAGATCGACGATCTTTGGCGCGACTTCGGCGACCCGTGGAAGGGCGACCGGGAACTGGATGACCGGCAGGGGCCGGTAGCGGTGGGCGGCGTCTCAAAGATTCCGGAGCAGGACCACTTCGAGAGCTTCGTGGCGCGCGAATCGGTGCGGTTCCTGAAGAACTTCGGGCGCGACCGGCCGTTTCTTCTGGTGGCCTCGTTTCTGAAGCCGCACGATCCTTTCATGCCGGCGGCGCGCTTCGCGGAGATGTTTCGCGCCGAAGACATGCGGCTGCCCGACAGCTGGGGCAAAGTGGACCTGAACAAAGTCCCGAAGGAAGTGCGCAATTCGATCGAGCACAATGCGCCGACGCCGGAACTCTCCGATCCGGACGCAGCGCGGCGCCGCATCGCTTATTACTACGCGAGCCTGGCGCAGATGGACGATTGCGCGGGCAAGGTGCTGGCGGCGCTGCGCGATCTGGGCCTCGAGGACGATACGGCCGTGCTCTACACTTCCGACCACGGCGAAATGCTGGGCGAGCACGGGATGTGGCAGAAGTTCGAGTTCTATGAAGGCTCCTGCGGCGTGCCGCTGATGGTGCGGGCGCCTGGGGTGACGCAGGCGGCGGTCTGCGGGACGCCGGTGAGCCTGGTATCGGTGTTGCCGACGCTGGCGGAACTGGCGGGAGTGAAGGTGACGGAGCCGGTGGATGAGACAAGCCTGGTTCCGCAGCTTCGCGACCCGGGGGCGGCGCGCAACCGCCCGGTGTTCGCCGAATATAACCTGCACTCGCCGCGCGCCAAGTACATGATTCGCGACGGCCGCTATAAGTACTCTTACTGGGTGAACGATATAGCTGAGCTATACGATCTGGAGCGCGACCCGGAAGAGCTGAATAACCTGGCGCCCGATCCGAACTACACGAGCGTGATAGAACGGCTGAGGCAAAGGTTGTTTGCCTGGCACAAGCCAACCCCACAGGAGATTGCATGTCTCGGAAATTCGACTTACTTGCCACGCCCCACCGCGGCCTGAGCGGCGGGTTGCGCGCCTTGCTGCCCGTTCTGCTGCTGGCAGCGCTGTTTGCGCTGTTTGCGCCGTTCGCGGCGGCGCAGGATACGGCTACGCTGACGGGCGCGGTGACCGATCCCTCCGGCAGCGCGGTTCCGCATGCGCAGGTGACGCTGCTGAATACGGGCACGCAGTTTACGCGCGTGGTGGAAACCAATACGAGCGGACAGTTTATTGCCGCCTCCATACCTACGGGCACTTACACGCTGACCGTAACCGCGCCCGGATTTCAGAAGCTGGAGCGTTCCGGCGTGCAGCTTACGGCGGCGAGCACGGAGAACGTGGACCTGGCGCTCAGCATCGGGAGCGAGACCCAGAGCGTCTCCGTGGTGGCGGATGCGGCCATTGTGCAGAGCGAAAGCGCCACGGTTTCAAACCTGGTGACGACGCAGCAGATTGCGGACTTGCCGCTGGTGAGCCGCGACTTCACGGATCTGGTGCTGCTGGCGCCTGGAGCGCACGCGGGCTCGGCTTCGAACCTGAGCGAAGGCGGCAGCCCGTACGCGATGCGCTCCGGCGCGAATTTCAGCGTGAATGGCTCGGTTCCGCAGGCGAACAGTTATCTGATCGACGGCATTTACAATCGCAATCTCTGGCTGAACACGCTGATTATGGTTCCGGTGGTGGATGCGATTCAGGAATACCGGGTGATGACGAGCGATTACACGGCCGAGTACGGCGAATCGGCCGGATCGGTGACGGAAGTGGAGACGCGTTCGGGCACCAATCAGCTGCATGGGGATGTGTGGGAGTTTCTGCGCAACAACAAGCTGAATGCGAACCAGTATTTCAATAACGCGAGCGGCATCGCGAGACCGCCGTTCCGGCGCAATGAGTTCGGCGCCACGGCCGGCGGACCGGTGATCAAGAACAAGACGTTCATCTTTGGGGATTACCAGGGAATCCGGCTGGCGCAGCCGCAGACCGATGTCTCGACCATTCCAACGCTCGCGCAAAGGCAGATGGTGGAGACCGGCAATTTCAGCGGGCTGAATACGCAGATCTACAATCCCTATTCGACGACTACCGCCGCCAATGGCTCAGTGGCGCGGAATCCTTTTCCCGGCAATCAGGTTCCGCAGACGCTGCTGGATCCGGCGGCGGCGAAGCTGATGCAGCTGCTGCCGGCGCCAACCACGGCGGGCGCAAGCAATAACTACGTTTTCAATCCGGCGCTGACGCAGCGGACCGATCAGTTCGATGTGCGGCTGGACCAGAACATCGGCAATTCGGACCGTATCTTTTTCCGCTATGGATACGACAACAGCAACCAGGTGACGCCGGGAGTGATTCCGGCGCCGGCATCGGCCAACATTGGCCCATATCTTTCCACGGGCGCGAATGGAACCACGACTCCGCTGGTGAACCAGTCCGCGACTCTGGGTTATACGAGAGTGATCGGGCCGAATACGGTGCTCGAAGCGCATGCGGGCGTGGTGCGCTGGAACGCGAACATCACTCCGCTGGGCAACGCTTACCCGGCGGCGACGCTGCTGGGCATTCCCGGAATCAACATCAACAACAAGTCGGGCGGCCTGCCGGCATTTACCATCAGCGGCTTCCAGGAGATCGGCGATAACTCGACTTATCCGGAAGATAGCCAGATCACCACGTTTCAATATGACGGCGCGCTGAACATGACGCGCGGCGCCCACACCATCAAAGCCGGGATGCTTTTCCTCCGCGACCGCTTCAACGGCTACTCGGCGTTTCCCACGCGCGGCACGTTCGATTTCAACGGGCAGTTCACGCGGCAGATTGGCGCAACCAGCTCAGCCACATCGCTGGCGGACTTCGCGCTGGGCGCGATGGACAGCGCGAACCGCAACGTTCTGACGAGCACGTTCGGGATGCGGCTGTTCACGCTCGCGCCGTTTGTTCAGGATATGTGGCGCGTGAACGACCGCCTGACGGTGCAACTGGGACTGCGCTGGGAAGTGGATGCGCCGCCTTACGACATTCATAACCACTGGGCCAACATGAATGTGAATACGGGGCTGCTGGAAGTGGCCGGCCAGAACGGCAACGGCAGACGCCTGCGCAATTTCGATTTCAATACCGCTTCGCCGCGCATCGGCGTGGCTTATTCGCCGGGCGCGGACCGCAAGACCGTGCTGCGGGGCGGCTTCGGCATCTCCTATGTGGATATGGACGCGGGCGGCGCGCAGCTCTACAAGAACCCGCGCTACTTCTTCAATCAGGTGATTTCCACCAACATCGCCGGGCCGCCGGTGGGAGTGATCAGCGCTGGTTTGCCCACTCCTGTGCCGCCGAGCCTGACGGATGAGACGGCGCTTTCGACGGGCAGCTTCAATGCGTGGGACTGGAATCTGCGGGAATCGGAAATCCTGCAGTGGAATTTCGGCGTGCAGCGCGAGATCGTCAACAACGTTCTGCTGGACGTGAGCTATGTGGGGACGCGCGGCGAACGGCTGCTGGTGAATTCCATCAATCTGAACCAGTCGGTTCCCGGCCCGGGAGGACAGAACCAGCGGCGGCCGTATTACACGATCAATCCGAATCTGGTGAACCTTAGTTACCGCACCAACGCCGGCGATTCGAAATATGAATCGCTGCAGGTGAAACTGGACAAGAGATTCTCCGGCGGCCTTGTGATCGGCCTTGCGTATACGTGGGCCAGTTACCTCTCCGATGTGGGACTGCCGAATGGCGGCGGCAATGGAGATATCCAGAACAGCTTCTGCGTGGCCTGCAACTGGGGACCGACGCCCGACGATTACACGCACGTCTTCACGCTGAACCACGTTTACCAGCTTCCATTCGGAAAGGGACGCCGGTATCTGACCAGCGGACCGGCCGCGTGGCTGCTGGGCAACTGGGACGTGAACGGAATCTGGAGCGCGCACACGGGCGGACGCTTCACGCCGGTGCTGGGAACGAATGTTTCCAATTCCGCGGGCGGCGGGAGCCAGCGGCCGAACCGCATCGCGAGCGGCAACCTGCCATCCGGCCAGCAGAGCATCGCCCACTGGTTCGATCTCGCGGCGTTTGCGGCGCCGGCGCTTTACAATTTCGGCAATTCCGGAACCGGCATCCTGACCGGACCGGGCTATTTCGATCTCGATCTCGGCATTGTGCGCATATTCCCGATCACGGAACGCGTTTCGCTGAACCTGCGGGGAGAAGCGTTCAATGCTTTCAACCGGGCCAACTTCAACAACCCGAATTCGAGCATCGGGACGGCGCAGGCGGGGATTATTTCGAGTACCCTGCCCGCCAGAATCGTCCAGGTGGCGGCGAAAGTGGTGTTTTGAGGCAAGGCGGCGGGTTTGATGCGGCGTGGAATAAGCATTCCTGATGCATTCCGCTAAAATAATAAATTTGCTTTATCGAGAGCGCCCTGGCGATACTGATACCAGGCGCAAAGCCAGCCACTCGGGCTGGCGTTTTGCGCGTTCAGGAAACGGAGTACTTCCAACATCATGAACAACCGCGTCTGGATTTTCGACACGACGCTCCGGGATGGCGAACAGTCTCCCGGTTGCAGCATGACCGTACCCGAGAAGCTGCGCATGGCGGGGAAACTGGTGGAACTTGGGGTGGACATCCTCGAGGCCGGGTTTCCGATCGCTTCACAAGGCGATTTCGAAGCAGTGGACGCGGTGAGCCGTGAATTTCCCTGGGTGCAGGTTGCGGCCCTTGCGCGCTCGACCCGTCTCGATGTCGAGCGCGCCGGGCAAGCTCTTCAGCACGCGCGCCGCCCGCGAATTCACACTTTCATCGCGACGAGCGATATTCATCTGAAGCACAAGCTGCGCAAATCGCGGCAGCAGGTTCTGGATGACGCGGTGGCCGCGGTGGAACTCGCCCGCAGCTATGTGGACGACGTGGAATTTTCGGCCGAAGACGGCGCCCGCACCGATCCCGAGTATCTGGAACAGATTTCGAAGGCCGTTGTCGCCGCCGGCGCCCGGACCGTCAACATTCCGGACACGGTCGGCTATTCGGTCCCGGAGGAATACGGGGAACTGATTGGGCGCATCGTGCGCGTGCTCGGCGATTCCGCCGTGGTGAGCGTGCACTGCCACGACGATCTTGGCCTTGCGGTAGCCAACTCGCTTGCCGCGGTGCAGGCGGGCGCGCGGCAGATCGAATGCACCATCAACGGCATCGGCGAGCGCTCCGGCAACTGTTCGCTCGAAGAAGTGGTGATGGTGATGAAGACGCGGCACGACAAGTACCCCTTCGATACCGGCATTCACACCGAGCATCTCTATCCCGCGAGCCAGCTGCTGAGTTCCATCATCAGCTTCGGCCCGCAGCCGAACAAGGCCATTGTGGGCCGCAACGCCTTCGCGCACGAAGCCGGCATCCACCAGGATGGCTACCTGAAGGAACCGACCACCTACGAGATCATCTCGCCCAAATCGGTGGGCGTTCCCGAAAGCCGGCTCGTGCTCGGCAAGCACTCCGGACGCCACGCCCTCGGCAAGCGCTGCGAGGAACTCGGCTTCACTTTGTGCAGGGACGAACTCGACCTGATATATAAGGAGATCACGGCGCTCGCGGACAACAAGAAAGGTCTGATGGACGAGGAGATCGCCCAGATCGCGCGCCGTTGCCAGCAGCAATACGCTGAAGCTGTAGAAAAGCGCGAACTCGCGCATTCGAACGGAGACTAACCAAACTTGAATCTGAACGTTCTCGTGCTGCCCGGCGACGGGATCGGCACGGAAGTCACGCGCGAAGCCGTGCGCGTTCTCGAACGCGTGGCGGCGAAATGGAAACACACGCTGCAACTTCGGGAAGCGCTGCTCGGCGGCATCGCCATCCACAGGACCGGCGGCCCTTTTCCGGACGACACCAGAGCGCTGGCGCTGGAAGCCGACGCGGTTCTGATGGGCGCGGTGGGCCTGCCGGAATTCGACAACTGGCCGCCCGAAAAGCGCCCCGAACGGGGTCTGCTCGGTATCCGCAAAGCGATGGGCGTGTTCGCGAACCTGCGCCCGGTGCGCAGTTACAAAGCGCTGCTCGATTCCTCGCCGCTCAAAAACGAACTTATCGACGGCGTTGACCTCATCATCGTGCGCGAACTCAATGGCGGCATCTACTACGGCACGCCGCGCGGAATATTCGAAGATGGCCCTGAACCCAGGGGCGTCAATACGATGGTCTACACCGCCTCCGAGATCGAGCGCGTCACCCGCATGGCCTTCGAACTCGCGCGCAATCGCCGCAAAAAAGTAACTTCGGTGGATAAGTCGAACGTTCTCGAAACTTCGCAGCTTTGGCGCCGCGTCGCCACCGAAGTCGGGAAACAGTATCCGGATGTCGCGCTCGACCATCTGCTCGTCGATAACTGCGCCATGCAGCTTGTGCTGAACCCGAAGCGTTTCGACGTTCTCGTGATGGAGAACATGTTCGGCGACATTCTGAGCGACGAAGGCGCGGTGCTGGCAGGCTCCATCGGCATGCTGCCCTCGGCGTCGATCGGCGCAAAGAAGCCCTCCGGCGCGTGGACCGGCCTGTACGAACCGGTGCACGGCTCGGCGCCCGATATTGCCGGCCAGAACAAAGCGAATCCCTTCGGCGCCATCGGCTCCGTCGCGGCCATGCTGGAATACAGCTTCGGACTGAAGGAAGAAGCGGAGGCCGTGAACCGCGCCATGGAATCGGTTCTGAACAGCGGCCGCGTGACGGCCGACCTTCGCCCCGCAGGAACACCCGCAACCACTCAACAGGCAGGAGAAGCAGTTTGTCAGGCAATCTAAGAACACTTAGCCAGAAGGTCTGGGACAACCACATCGTCCACGAAGAGCCCGGCGCCCCGGCGCTGCTCTATATCGACCTCCATCTCGTCCATGAGGTCACTTCCCCGCAGGCCTTCCAGGGTCTTCGCGAGCGCGGCCTCAAAGTGCGGCGTCCGGACCTCACGGTCGCCACCACGGACCACAGCATTCCCACCACGGACCGCGCACTGCCCATCGTCGATCCGATCGCGGCGAAGCAGGTCTCGCAGCTCGAAAAGAACTGCGCCGATTTCGGCATCCCCTGCTACGGCCTACATTCCGAACATCAGGGCATAGTCCATGTCATCGGCCCGGAACTCGGCCTCACACAGCCCGGCATGACGGTGGTCTGCGGCGATTCCCACACCGCGACGCACGGCGCATTCGGCGCGCTCGCGTTCGGCATCGGGACCAGCGAAGTCGAGAACGTGCTCGCCAGCCAGTGCCTGCTGCAGCGGCCATCGAAGACGTTCCGCGTGCAGGTGAACGGCGCGCTAAAACGCGGCCTCTCGTCGAAGGACATCATCCTCGCGCTGATCGCGCAGATCGGCATCGGCGGCGGCACCGCATCGGTGCTGGAATACTCCGGCTCCGCCATCCGCGCGCTCGACATGGAAGCCCGCATGACCATCTGCAACATGTCGATCGAAGCCGGCGCCCGCGCCGGTCTCATCGCGCCGGATGACCACACGTTCAACTATCTCCACGGCCGCCCCTTCGCCCCGAAGGACGCCGCGTGGGACGAAGCCGTGGCGCGCTGGAAACAGCTTCCGACCGATGACGGCGCGAAGTTCGACCGCGAAGTCATCATCGACGCCGACGCGCTCGAGCCCATGATCACCTGGGGCACCAACCCCGGCATGGGCGTGGCGATTTCGGAGCCGGTTCCGGAACCGGCCGGCATTGCCGACCCGCTCGAGCGCGAATCCGTCACCAAGGCTCTGGCTTACATGGGACTTGAAGGCGGCAAACCGATCCTCGGCCACGCCGTGAACGTCGTCTTCATCGGCAGCTGCACCAACTCCCGCATTTCGGATCTGCGCATCGCCGCCGGCGTCCTCAAAGGGCGCAAGGTGAATCCGAAGCTCCGCGTGATGGTGGTGCCCGGCTCCATGGAAGTGAAGCGCCAGGCCGAAGCCGAAGGTCTGGACCGCGTGTTCCGCGAAGCCGGATGCGACTGGCGCGAACCCGGCTGCTCCATGTGCATCGCGATGAATGGCGACCAGCTCCAGCCCGGCGAATACAGCGTGTCAACCAGCAACCGCAACTTCGAAGGCCGCCAGGGCAAGGGCGGGCGGACGTTCCTCGCCAGCCCCCTGACCGCCGCCGCCACCGCCCTGACCGGCGTCGTCACCGACGTGAGGACCATCCTGTGAAGCCATTTCTGCCATTCAAATCCACGCTCGCGCCGCTGCCGATCAACAACGTCGATACGGACCAGATCATCCCGGCGCGCTTCCTGAAAACGACGTCCAAGGAAGGTCTCGACAAGAACCTTTTCTGCGACTGGCGCTACAACGCGGATGGCAGCGAGAAGCCGGATTTCCTGCTGAACCAGCCGCGCGGCCGCAACGCGAAGATCCTGCTGGCAGGCGACAACTTCGGCTGCGGCAGTTCCCGCGAGCACGCCCCGTGGGCGCTGACGCAGTTCGGCTTCCGCGCGGTGATCAGCACGTCTTTCGCGGATATTTTCAAGCAGAATTCGCTGAAGAATTCCCTGCTCCCGATCGTGGTCCCGCCGGACGTGCACGCGAAGTTGTTCGCGTTGCCGGAAGGCGCCGAAGTCGCGGTGGACCTCGCGTCGCAATCGATCACGCTGCCGGACGGCCAGAAAGTCGAATTCCCGATCGATG
>DAIDJK010000135.1 GCA_027450225.1 Bryobacterales bacterium
AAGGCGGTTCGGGCCGTGCACGCGGAGTGCCGTCTGAGCGCCTTGTAAAAATTTTCGGCACGATTCACCCTGGACTTGACATGCAACCGATCACTTGCCTATTATCAGGCAAGTGATCACTTGCTTGTCCCATGGCAGAACGCGACGACACCGACCTGTTATTCAAAGCGCTGGCCGACCCGAGCCGGCGCAAACTCCTTGACCTGCTGCATGCGCGGGACGGGAGCACGCTCAACGAACTCTGCGAACACCTGGCTATGACGCGGCAGGGTGTGACGCAGCACCTCGAACTGCTGGAGGCGGCCAATCTCGTCGCGACCGTGCGGCGCGGCCGGGAAAAGCTGCACTTTCTGAATCCGGTGCCGTTGCAGGAGATCTATGAGCGCTCGATTGCGAAGTTCGAAAAGCCGCGTCTCAAAGCAGTAGCAAACCTCAAAAAACGGCTGGAGAACAAAAAAGATGCCTAGATCAACTTTCGTGTACGTAACCTACATCCGCACCACGCCCGAGAAGCTGTGGTCCGCGCTTACCGACGACGTGGAGTTCATGAAGCAGTACTGGTTCGGCGTCCGCTGCGATAGCAGCTGGACGACGGGATCTTCCTGGACGATGACGCACCCGGATGGAAGACTGCTCGACGCCGGCGAGATCGTCGAAGCCGAACCGCCCCGACGGCTGGTGATCCGATGGCAGCACCAGGACAAACCCGAGCTCAAAGCCGAAGGCGCGTCGCTCTGCACCATGGAGATGGAGCCGTTCGGAACCTCGGTGAAGCTCTCCATCACCCACACGATCGAGCGCGAGCCCTCGAAGCTGATCGAGGCGGTGTCCGGCGGCTGGCCGAAGGTGATATCCAACCTGAAGTCTCTGCTCGAGACCGGTTCCGCCGTTCTGAACGAGCCCTATACCGCGCAGAACACGCAGTCCGCAAAGGTTTAAGCATGCCAGGCGCGGGCGGCGCAGCGGGAATCCTCGCTGCCCGCGCATCCCGTGTTTTCGAGGGATGCCTCCTTACGCTGCCTTCACCAACCCCGCAACCATCTTCAAATCCTCTATAAAATGCCGCATCTCCGCCTCGCGCGATTCGGCGCCGACGGCCCGGAGAATCGCCGAAGGATGAATGGTCGCCATCACGTTGGCCGCAAACGGCGATGCCAGAAGCCGGCCACGGTCCCGCGTGACGCGAAAATCCTTGCCGAGCAGAGCCTGCGCGGCGGTAGCGCCGAGGCAGACGATGATCTTCGGCTTAACGAGCGAAATCTCCGCTTCGAGCCACGGCAGACACGCACGGATTTCGAGCGGCGAGGGCTTCGCGTGAATGCGTCTTTTGCCGCGCGGCTCCCACTTGAAGTGCTTCACCGCATTGGTGACCCACGCCAGCTGTCGATCGATGCCAGCCTCTTCGAGCGCGCGGTCGAGGAGTTTGCCGGCCGGGCCTACGAAAGGATGTCCCGATAAATCCTCTTCGTTGCCGGGCTGCTCGCCGACGAGCATGAGCGGCGCATGGGCGCGGCCTTCGCCAAAGACGGTCTGCGTGCCGAGCTCACCGATGGGACAGGCGCGGCAGTGTGACGCCGCTTCGCGCACCTGGGCGAGCGATCCGTGCGCGGGCACCAGAGGCGCCGCTGTCTCGATAACCTTGCGGGGTCCGGCCATCGTCTTCATTCTGAACCGGCACGCGGCATGCGAGAGTATGAAATCTACCGGGCGGCGGCAAATGCGATGACCCCCTCGACAACACGAACCGCGCGACTGGTGCGGCAGCTCGGATTCTTCAGCGCCACGGCGCTGGTGGTCTCGAACATGATCGGGACCGGCATTTTTACCACGTCGGGATTTCTGGTGGGCGATCTGGGCGATCCGAAACTGGTGGTTCTGGTGTGGTTCGCGGGCGCGTTATTCGCCATCTGCGGCGCGCTGACGTATTCCGAGCTGGGCGTGAATTTTCCGAGCTCCGGGGGGGAATACGTCTATCTGACGCGGGCCTTCGGACCGGCCTGGGGCTTCATGAGCGGCTGGGTTTCGTTCTTTGCCGGATTTTCCGCGCCGATCGCCGCGGCGGCGCTGGCCTTTTCCGATTACATCGGCTATTTCAATCCGGCGCTGAAGCAGGCGAACGAGGCGTTCGTGATCGGATCGGCTGCATTCTCGCTGCGAATCGGCGGCGCGCAGCTTGTGGCATCGGCTCTGATTGCGGCGTTTACGCTGCTGAATCTGTTCGGCGTGGGCCGGGTGGCGCGGGTGCAGAACACGCTGACAGGCACGAAGCTGGTGGTGATCGGCGGGCTGATCGTGGCGGGATTCGCGTTCGGAACCGGATCGTGGGAGCACTTCCGGATGCATGCGGTTCGGACCGATCCGAATCCGCTGCCGGTGGCGTTCGTCATCAGTCTGATCTGGGTCATGGTGGGGTACAGCGGGTGGAACGCGGCGACTTACGTGGGCGAAGAGATTCGCGAGCCGGAGCGGACGCTGCCCGCTTCGCTGGCGGCGGGGACGGCAATTGTGACCGCCGCCTATTTCGGTCTGAATCTGCTGTTTTTCTATGCGGCGGAACCGGACCAGATGAAGAACGTGGTGGCGGTGGGCTCGCTTGCGGCGAAGAATCTTTTCGGCGCGAATGTTGGGGGATTGTTTTCCGCGCTGATGGCTGTATCGCTGATGTCCACGGTAAATGCGATGATCACGATCGGCCCGCGCGTGTACTACGCGATGGCGCACAATGGCGCGTTCTTCCGCTCCGCCGCGATGGTGCACCCGCGCTGGCATACGCCGGTGGTGGCGATTCTGCTGCAGGGCGCGTGCGCGATTCTGATGACGCTGACGCCGTTCCCGGAACTGATCATCTACATCGGGTTCAGCCTGACGGTGTTCACGGTGCTGGCAGTCGCTTCGATTTTCATGTTTCGGAAGCGGGCCGAATGGCAGACGATTCCCGCGGTGAACTTTCTGTTTCCGCTGGTTCCGGCGGCTTATATCGTGGTGGGAATCTGCATGATCGTGTGGGGCGTGATCTGGCGTCCCGCGCCATCGATCGCGGCGCTGGCGACGATTGCGGCAGGCGCGGCGGCATATCAGAGGATCGGCCGCACACCCGCCACGTCGCAGTGACATGGGGAGTGAAAAAGGGAAATGAGAGTAAACGGCGCCCGCGTCCCTTCGAGGGCGAGCGCCGTTCCCCGCAACGTCAGTTCTCGCCGGCGAGCGAGAATGACGAACCCCAGACTGTTGTGGAGCCCGAATCGGTTCCGGTACCCCAGACCGTGCTGGCCCCGGAAGGCGTGCCGCTGCCCCAGACCGTTGTTGCCGGTCCCATGTAGGTGGTTCCCCAGACGGTAGAGGAACCCCAAACCGTGGTTGTGCCCCACACCGTGCTGCTTCCGGAAGGCGTGGAGGATGCGTTCTGAAGTACGCTGGTTCCCCATACGGTGGACGTGCCCCAGACGGTGCTGGAACCCCAGACGGTGGTTGTACCCAGCGACGCGAACGGATTGAGCTGACTGGTATCGGCCAGAAAAACGTTGCCGTTGGCATCCTTCATGGCCGTGGGCGAAAGCGCGTTGCCGACCGCCTTGTGGTTGTCCGAGAGCGCGGCCCAGACATCGAGATAACCGGCGCCGACGGTGAAGATGTCGTACTGGCTGGTATAAGTAGCGCCCGTGACCGGGTCGGTGGCTGTGCTGTAGGAGGGGAAAGTCTTGGTCGAAGTGAGCATCAGCTTCGCCTTGATCTGATCCGGGGTGAGCGTGGGGTCCTTCTGGATGAGAAGCGCGGCGGCGCCGCTGACCATGGGCGCGGCCATGCTGGTACCGCTCAGACGGAAGTACGACGTGGAGTTCGAGGAATTGCCGTTCTTCTGGTAATACGAATACGGAACTACCGAGAAGCCGGCTCCGGGGACCGTACTGCCGGCGGCATCCCGATAGAGAGTCGTAACGGGGTTCGCGAGCGAGACGATGCGGTTGCCGGGGGCCACGATATCCGGTTTGACGATGAGATCGTAAGCCGTGGGTCCCTTGGAACTGTAGCTGGTGATGCGGTCATCGGAGCGGGTGACGGTGCTCTCGTCGTTCATGGCCCCGACGGTGATGACGAAGGGATCGTTGCCCGGGGAAGTGATGGTGCCATAGCCGCTGTTGCCCGCGGAGTTATCGCGACCATTGTTGCCGGCGGCGACGACGACGGTGATGCCGTTCTTCCAGGCGAATTCGACGGCCTGGCAGAGCGGATCCTGCCGGTAACTCTCCATGACGGGGCGGCCGAGCGAGAGATTGATGACGCGGATGTTGTAGAAATTCTTCAGCACCACCGCTTCCTGAATAGCCGCGATTACGGCGCTGTCGGTTCCATTGCCGTTCTGGTCGAGCACTTTCAGGCTGACGATCTTTGCGTTGGGCGCGATGCCGCGGAAGGCATGAAGGCTTTGTGGTCCGCTGGATTCGAACGCATCGCCGCCGATAATGCCGGCGACGTGTGAGCCGTGACCATACAGATCCGTAGGGGCTTCTCCGGGAACGAGGCTCTGCTGGAAGACTATGCGGTTCGACGGCCCTTTCGTGCCGGGAATACTGTGCAGGTCTACGTGATCCGCAATCCCGCTGTCGATCACGGCGATGCCGACGCCCGTGCCGTCAAAGCCGTAGCTGAAGGCGATATTGGCGTTGACGGTCGGGTTGGCGAACTCGAGGGTCGGGTGAAGAGCACGGTCGGGCGAGATGTATGTGACGGACGGATCCTGCACGAGCAGGTTCAGCACGGTGGCGGGGATATTCAAAGCGAGGCTGTTGATGGAATTCAACGTCGCGTTCAGCTTCCCCCCGAGGCCGAGGAGACCCAGGAGCTTCGCCGTGAGTGGACCCTTGTATTGAACGATGACGTTGACGTTACCCGAGGTTGGCAGATCGGGCGCGAGCTTCGATGATTTCGAGTTCGGCGGCGGGGCCGCGAACACCGAAGCAGCGAAGACGGTCAGTGACAGCACGCTGACTGCGCGAATGAAGTATCCGGATTTCAATGCCGATGGCTCCAGTTGCCCGCCACCGGGGCGGGCGGTTATTTTACCGATCCCCTGTAAAAATCGGGAGATTCGAGTTTCAGTTTGAATCAGATGAGAACAGACGTAAATTGCCCGGGCCGATTATCCGGCGGTAAGGCGGGAAATTCAGGGGTGTATCAAAAGGCTTACGGCTGTTCTATTTCGAGAGGACCAGAATGGGACTTCCGGAGGGAAAAGCAGGGACAAAAGTACCACGAGGAGGGAATATACCCCGGCCAATCCGGATAGAATTGCGCGAAATCAGAAAGGAAAACGGCGCGTCATGCCGGAATTATCATTGCGGCTGCTGGGTCCGGGCCCATCGGAATAATGCCCGCTCGAAGCGGTGGTATTCGCGAAATTCAGCTCGTTCGATTCGAAAATCAGAGGGCGGTCGAGGATCATTTCGATGGTGCTGCCCTTGGCGAGCACCGCGTCCGGGCCGCGGGTGAGCAGCACGCCCGCGAGTCCGGCTGCCGCTCCGGCGGCGCTGCCAACGCCCACGCCCATGATTCCGTGGCCCGCCGCGGCTCCGGCGATGGCCCCGATGGAGGCGCCGCCCATGGTGGTTTCGGCCACCGTGCGGGCATCGCCGCCTTTATTCGAATCGCCTTCGATTCTGCCTTCTTTCTTGTCGAGGTGTTCGTCCCCGCGGGCGTCGATCTGGCCGAGACGGGAACGGAAGTCGCGGGTGACGCCGTTCGGAAGGGTCAGGCTGTCAAACCGGACGTAAAGCTCGGCGCGGCCGTGGACGCGACCCGCGCGTTTGATGTCCGTAACCGTGCCCATGACGTAGCTGCCTGGGGGGATCACGATGTGGTTGTTGATCACGATCGGGAAAACGGTTTCGAGATAGATGCGGTCACCCGGCGCGGAGTGCTTCGTACTCACGCTGTTGATGAGGCCGAGCGGGATGCGGGTACCTGTCTGAACCGTGTAGCTCCGGGGCGACGCGGTCTGCGCGGCGACGGGCATGGCGGCCTGCGGGGCCTGTTGGGTCTGGCCGAATATGGCCGATGCCGAAAAAAGAATACTGACGCCAAGGCGCAGGTGCATAGAACCTCTCTCTAATTGTAGGTGAACGCAGCCGAAGGCGGTAAAGTTGCGGCATTCCTGCGCGAGCCGGTGCGGATGGAACAGATGCCCTGTCCTGGGGCGCGATTATTCAGGATGCATGCGAGGCCGGATGGCGAGCCAACCCGCTGCGGCCGCAACCAGAGCGCACAGGGCCACGAACCAGTCGCCGAAGCGGACGTAGGGCGTGAGACCGTCGCGATAGCGGAACTGGAGGCGGCCCGCGACTTCGCGATAATCCTCGAATTTGCGC
>DAIDJK010000136.1 GCA_027450225.1 Bryobacterales bacterium
CCGATGCAGCCCGCGTTGTGCGCGCCTTCGTTGTACAGATAGTTGGGGGCGGATTCCGCGCCCGTCCATATCCCGCTTGCCAGGCGGATTCCCTGGATCGGCGCAAGATTGTACGCGGACCCGTTGGCGGCCGGCGTTACGATACGCACCCCGGTCAGTCCATTGGTGATTTCGTAATTGGAACCGATGATGCTCATCGAGACCGGATGAACCGCGGTAACCGCGGGCGTCACCCCTGTCTGCAGCGTCCACGTATAATTCGCATTCGCCGGAAGAGGGCTCCGGACCGCGATGCAGCCGTTTATCGCGGATGCATCCGAACACGAAGAGACCCACTGGTACGGCACTTCGACGCCGCCGGGGCCCATCATTCTGGTGTTCGCGGGCGGCTGCCCGCCGTCGTATCTGAACTCGATCGGCTGATCGGGCCAGCTTACGCCGAACAATTCGGTGAGATTGAACGTCGCCAGTACCTGCGCCTGATTCTGCGCCCTTGACGTTCCGGCGGCGAACAAAGCAACTACAACGGCAACAGCAATTCCCGCATGGCGCGGGCGAGCAAAGCGCTGAGCAGCTTCTCGGTTATTAATCAATACTTTTCCTCCGGCGATGCTCCCCCGGAAAATCCGGTACTATAACGCGAGGCCTAGTACCAAATACCCGACTCTGTGTGATATGGATAACCATTAAACAACGTCCGAGCAACAAACCGCTACTGGGTAAACAGGCTAATTTCTTTGGAATCCGGACCACAGAAAATCCGGAGTCAGACGCGGGACCGGGGGCGCCGTGCTGAGTTGCGAAAGTATGCTGTTTGCTGCAAACCGATGATAAATCTGTGAATAAACGCGTAGTACGTTCTTCGACCGGCACGGCGACCGGGCGCACAGACCTGAATCATCTCTTCGAACAATTAGGGGATGGCGGAACTGAAAATTCTCGGCCGTTGTAACCGGATTTTAAGTCGTTTTGATCAAAGGGAATAGAGCGTTTGGGGGATCAGGGGAGTAGCACCCGTTCCATCGCGCGATAGTCCTGAGGACCCGGTACTGCTATACAACGTGGGTCATTTTGACTACAGCATCGGCCGCTTCCCTGGCAGCGAAGCCGGCCTCAGGCGAGCCGGCCCGCGCCCGCGGCTTCAGGACGGGAGCGGCTCACCAGCTGTTCGTTCTGCTGTATCCAGTCGATCAGCCGTTGCACTCCTTCTTCAATGCCGATCTTCGGCGCCCACCCGAACTCGCGCCGCGCCCGTGTAATGTCGCTGATGAAAACGGGCTGATCTCCAGGCCGCCAGTCCTCGAACGAGCATTCCAGTTTCCGGCCGAACCTCCGGTCGAGTATCCTCACCAGTTCGAGCAGCGACATCGTATTCCGCGGACCGCCGCCCACGTTGTAAGCCCGGCCGCGAGTCTTGTCGATATGGGCGATGGCCGCATCGTAGGCGGCAATCAGATCCTGCACGTGCAGCACATCGCGCACCTGCTTGCCGTCGCCGTAGATAGTCACCGGCCGGCCTTCAAGCGCCCGAATGCAGAACCAGGCAAGCCAGCCCTGGTCTTCCATCCCGAACTGCCGCGGGCCGTAAATGCAGGACTGGCGGAACACGAACGTCCGCATTCCATAAATTCGCGCGAAGTCCAGCACATACTGGTCTCCGGCGCATTTCGAGCATCCGTACGGTGAATACGGATCGAGCGGCCGCTCCTCGGAAATGCCTTCCCGCAGATTCCCGTATTCGTACCGGCCATTGCGTTCCACGATGCCGAGATTCGCCATCTTCCCGTACACCTTGTTTGTCGAACTGTACGCGACAACGGGTTGCGAGCCGGCCCGGCGCGCGGCATCGAGAACATTGAACGTCCCCGCCGCGTTGATCTCGAAATCGGACCTCGGGTCCGCGACCGACGTGGTCACAGCCACCTGTCCGCCGAAATGAAACACCACGCCGACGTCTTTGAAAATCGCATCGAACGCCGGACCCGCATCCCGGATGTCCGCCCGCACAACTTCGAACTTCCGCCCATGCCGGGACCGCAGCCACTCGAGATTTTCCTCCGAGCCGCGCCGGGAGAAATTATCGACGATCACCACCCTGGCGGACCGCGAAATATAATAATCCGACACATTACTGCCGATAAACCCCGCGCCGCCGGTAATCACATATTTTGAAGAAATCATAGTGGCCGCGCACCCGTTTTCCGCGGTCTTCTCCCCTCGTTCACGTCCCGACTGTAATTCCCGGACGCGCAAAGCCGCAACAGGCCATGGGAATGTGAGCCACAGATGGGCGGGCATGGCTCATCGGCCTGCGGATGTCCCGCTTGGAACCCGTTCGATCCGGAACAAATGGCTGCCGTGGTTCGCCCGAACTGGTTGTTACGATCCTTTCGCACGCTAAACTGATCCACAGTGTCGGCGATTGCCCCAGGACTGGCGCGCGAAGTTATCGCGCCCGCGCAGAAACGCATCCCGGCGCTCGACGGGGTTCGGGCGCTGGCAAGCCTGATGGTAGTGGCGTATCACTTCGGCCCGCACATCGTTCGTACGGCGGATTCGCAGTTCGCCTTCCTCCAATGGTTTCCGCGGCACGGACGCGAGGGCGTGGATCTTTTTTTCGTGCTCTCCGGTTTTCTGATATCGGGAATCCTGGTCGAAGTTCGCCAGTCGGCGGGTTATTTCAAGACGTTTTACTTACGCCGCGCTTATCGCATTTTTCCTCTCTATTACCTTGTCCTTGGTCTTTATACGATCGCCATCCTCGCTCTCGGCGCCCGGACCGCCCGCTTTGGAGCGCTGTTTGGCGATTACATTCCCACCTGGACTTACTGGCTCTATCTGCAGAATGTTGCCATGGCAGCCGCCGCCACGTATGGTCCTCTGTGGATGGCCGGCAGCTGGTCGCTCGCCATTGAAGAGCAGTTTTATCTGATTCTTCCCGCCGTGGTGCGAAAGATTTCCGATGCCGCGCTGACGCGGATCGCCATCCTCAGCGCGGCCTTCGCGCTTTGCCTGCGCGCATTTCTGCAATACGAGCGAGCCGGCATGGCCGAAGCGGTACTGCTGCCCGCGCGCGTGGATTCGCTGGCGGCCGGAATCCTGGTGATGCTGCTGCTCCGAAACCATTCGGAATTCCTGCGGCGGAATCTTTCCCTGGTCCGCTGGCTGGGGATCGCAGCGGGCGCCATGTGGCTGATCTTTCCGAAATTGCCTTCCGCGATCTCGGTCCGCATGGGCTTTGTCGACGCTTCGATCTCCGCCGCGGTGTTCGGCCTGTTTATCCTGAACCTTCTGCTCACTCCGGAGGGAGCGATTTCACGCCTGCTGTCGCTTCGCCCCATTCGCCTTTTCGGCAACATGGCCTACAGCACTTACCTGTTCCATCCGATCCTGCTCGCGCTGATGTTCCAGCTGATGCGGGGCGTCGATCCGCGGCTGAATACCGTCTCCGACCTGCCGCCGCTCGCCATCGCGCTGGTATTGAGCTTCGCGCTTTCCTGGGCGTCCTGGACGTGGTTCGAGCAGCCGGTGCTTTCGAGGGGACACCGGTTCCGATACTAACCCTGGCCCGCCGCTTGCACACCGTTGGCCGGTATGGCCGAAAAAAACACAAACGAACCGGAGAACCATGAGGGCCTTCTGGTCGGCGCCGCCCGCACGCTGGGTGGTCTGGCAGGCAAGGTAGCCGCGGTAGTCAGCCCGGCCGGCGGGGCTCAGGCGCAATCGCAGCCGGAAGCCGCGACGCGCGTCTCCGCAACAGGCAAATTCCGGAAGAAAAACAAATCCCGCCTGCCCAGACGGCAGAAAAAGGAGATGAAGAAGAAGTCGGCCGCACTGGCCGGCTGATCGATCCGGATTACGCGGTACTCAGCCCCGCGGCGCGCAGCGGCAGTTTGCGGATTCGCTGCCCGGTCGCGCGAAAAATCGCGTTGCACAGGGCCGGCGCGATGGGCGGTACCGCGGCTTCCCCGATGCCGCCGGGAGCGTTGTCCGTCTCCATAATCTCCACATCGATCTTCGGCATCTCGTGAATCCGCAGCACGCTGTAGGAATCGAAATTCCGCTGCTGCACGCGGCCGCGGTCGATGGTGATGGCGCCGGTCAGCGCCGCGGAAAGCCCGTACACGATGCCGCTCTCGATCTGCTGCCGGATGATCATCGGATTCACGACGTGGCCGCAATCGACCGCGCACACCACCCGATGCACCTTGAGCCTGCCGCCGGTGACGGAAATTTCGGCCACCTGCGCCGTAAAGCTGCCGATGTTGTTCACTACAGCAACGCCCTGGAAATGGCCTGCCGCAGCCTTGCCCCATCCCGCTCGCGAAGCCGCGCGCTCCAGAACCGCGGCCATGCGCGGCTGATGGCGCAGCAGACGCAGGCGCAACTCCACCGGATCTTTCTTCCCCATTGCCGCGAGTTCGTCGAGGAAGCTTTCGGCGAAAAACGTGTTCTGGGTGTAGCCGACCGCGCGCCAATACGACGTCGGAATGCCCACATCGGCCCTTTGCCACTCGACCGCCAGATTCGGGAAATCGTAGGGGAGAGTATCGATGCCTTCCACCGCGGTCGAATCGATGGGCCCGCGCGCAAAGCCGAACGCCGGACAGGCCACGCGCGCGAACAATGCGGCGGGCCATCCTTCCGAATCGAGCGCGCCTTTCAAAGATACGTACGATGCGGGCCGGTAGAGATCGTGCTGCATATCGTCCTCGCGCGACCACGTCAGCTTCACCGGCGTGCCGGGCATCGCTTTGGCGATCTCCACGGCTTCGGCCACGTAATCCGTTCCGCCGCGCCGGCCGAAGCCGCCGCCCATGAACAGCGTGTTCACCTTCACCGCCTCCGGCTTCAGGCCGGAGATCCGCGCGGCCACATCCCGCGACCCGGACTGCATCTGCGTGGAGGCCCAGACTTCGCAGCCGGTATCCGTCACCAGCGCCGTGCAATTCATCGGCTCCATGGGCGCATGCGAGAGATAGGGGGCTTCATAGACGGCATCGAGTTTGGCCGCGGCGCCCGCAATGGCGGCTTCGGCATCGCCGGTCTTCTTCGCCACCGCGCCAGGCTTCGCCGCCAGATCCGCGAAGCGCTGCGAGATTGCCGCAGAACTCTGGTTTGCGTTGGGCCCTTCGTTCCAGCGGATTTCGAGCGCTTTCCTCGCCTCCATCGCGGCCCATGTGTTGTCGGCGATGACCGCAACGCCGTTTGAAACCTCGACGATCTTCCTGACGCCGGGCATCGATTGCGCCTTCGACGCATCGAAGGCCGCGACCTTGCCGCCGAACACGGGGCAACGCGCGAGCGAAGCGTACAGCATTCCGTCGAGCCGCGTATCGATGCCGAATGCCGCGCTGCCGTTCACCTTGGCGCGCGTGTCGAGCCGCTTCACGGGCCGGCCGATGAGCTTGTACTGCCGGGGATCTTTGAGCGGGACGTGCTCGGGCACGGGTAACTGCGCGGCGTCGCTCGTCAACGCTCCATAACTCAGCCGATTGCCGCCGCGAATCACGAATCCGTTCTCGGTGCGCAACTCGCCCGGTTCGGCGCCCCACTTCGCAGCCGCGGCCTGCATCAGCATGGCTCGTCCGGCCGCGCCGGCCTGCCGCAGAGGATTCCAGAGCGTGCGAATGCTGGCGCTGCCGAAGACGCCCTGCATGCCATAAAGCGCCGGGTCCACCGGCGCGAACCCGGTGCGTACTTTGGTCCAGTCGCAATCGAGTTCCTCGGCGAGAAGCATGGAAAGCGAGGTGACTGTGCCCTGCCCCATCTCCGCCTTGGTGATCATGAACGTTACGGTGTCATCCGGGGCGATGTGAATATAAGCTCCGGGCTTCGGGGCCGGCATGCCGCGTCCCTGCGCCTGGATTTTGTCCCGTTCCGGCAGCACGATGCCGAGCACCAGGCCCGCCCCGGCGGCACGGAAGAAATCCCGGCGATTCACCACGGTGATCATGCTTTTCCTCCCTGCTGCCGGCGGATTTCCGCGGCCCGATGAATCGCCTCGCGAATCTGCGTGTACGCTCCGCAGCGGCAGATGTTGCCGCGCAGCGCCTCATCGATATCGGCGTCGGTGGGCGAAGCGGTTTTCTCGAGCAGCGAGGCGGCGGTCATAATCTGGCCGGACTGGCAGTAACCACACTGCGGGACATCGTGTTCGATCCAGGCCTGCTGCACCGGATGGTTCGTGTCCGGCGAGAGCCCTTCGATCGTGGTCACCCGCTTGCCTTCCACGCTGCTCATGGGCGTGACGCAGGAGCGGACGGCGTTACCGTCGATGTGCACCGTGCACGCGCCGCACAGCGCCATGCCGCAGCCGAACTTCGTTCCCGTGAGACCGAGCGTGTCGCGCAGCGCCCAAAGCAGGGGCATGCGCGCGTCCACATCCAGCGTCCGCGGGCTGCCGTTCAGGGTAAATTGAATTGCCGCCATGACCTTCCGATTTTAAGCCGAAACGCGGAGGAACATTCCTACTGGCCCGCGCCCTTCACGATGCGGATGGGCCCGTTGCTGGTGACGAGCGTGAC
>DAIDJK010000137.1 GCA_027450225.1 Bryobacterales bacterium
GTCCAGCAGCGATGTGCCGCCCTCATCGAGATTCTTTACGCGGTTGAGGAAATACGCGAGTTGTTCGGTGTGCCAGGTGACGATTTTTTCGTATTGCGAACGGACTTCGGGAACTTCGCCGTGGTGGGAAACGGAATGAAAACCGCCATGGACGCCGGGCAGAAACGAATAATCCTGCATGGTCTGGGCGTCACCGAACATGAACGAGCCGATGCGCGTGGTGTCGGACCAGAAGGCGAGCGTGAGAATGTCGAGCATCAGCCGAACATGTTCCTGATGGGTGTCCGGAATGCCTGGCGCGGGACGCTCCAGCGGGAATTTACCTTTATTGATCCACCTTCTCTGCGGCTTCATGGTGGCTTCGATCCGCTCCTCCACCGAACGCACGGATTCGAAGTACTCGTCGAGACGGATCTGATCGGTTTTGCTCGAGCCGTTGCGGACCTTTTTCGCGTCGTCGAGGACAAGATCGAGCACGCTCGCATCGTCGCGCTGCAGCGCGGAGACCACGGAAGGATCTTTCGGATTGACGCTCGACATCACCGGCGCGCGATTCCCGCGGAAAAGGCGGTCAAAGGCAAGCTGCGGAATGATTTCCTTGGGGACGGGCGTGTGGGGATCGCGCCAGGAAAGGAACGAGCCGTAGAGCCGGGCGAAACCGCCGCCCGCGGTGTCGATGCCGGTGCGGGGCGCATCGATGCCGAGTTCGAAACTCGGCAAAGGCGTGCGGTCGCCGATTTTTTGCGCGGCGAGCTGATCGATCGATACGCCGCCTGTATCGAGATCGTCACCCGTGGTGCGCTGCACGTATCCGCCGGAAAGCCAGACGGGGACTTTGGGCCAGTGGCCGTTGCGGCCGATCGAATTTTTGTTCCAGAGATTCTCAACCAGCAGAAAATCGTTGCGGAGCGATTCGAGCGGCTTCAGATGCGGCGTGATTTCATAACCGGTTTCCGCATCGCCGGGGGGCGTCCAGTAATCGGGCCGCACTCCGTTGGGCATGAAGAGGAAGGCCATGCGCAGCGGTGGTTCCGGGAGAGCCTGGCCCGCGGCCGCGGTGGCCGGGGCTGCCTTCGACATCACTTCGAGCCAGGGAAGCGACATGGCAACCCCCGCTCCCCGAAGGAGCGTCCGGCGGGAAATCGGCTTGAACATCCTGCGCGGAAGTATATCGAAAATCGGCCGCCAGCGCGCCAACGAAAGTGAGGGGCGCAGGTCCGGCGTTCGCCGGCAAGCAGCACATTTTGTTCGAGTTCCGCCGCGGCTGGGTTCGTTTTTTCGAGTACGTTGCGGTCCTTATTGAATCAGGAGCTTATTGAAGCACGACCTTGGCGAGCGCGGTATTGTTGCCGCTGTCAGCGACGCGGACGACCAGCAGATGCTCGCCGGGCGGCACATTCGGGATCGCGAGGCGGAACTGCTCGGTCTGCGAATCGAGGATTCCATCGACCGGGAGAAATGGCGTCCAGGGGCCGGCGTCGATGGACCATTCCGCGCGCCGGAGGGCGGATTGATCGTCATGCGCTTCGAGCGCCACCTGGGCGGTTCTTCCCTGCATGCCGGAGGACTCAATCCGGATGGCCGGGGGTGTATTGTCGATCAGGACGGGGGAACTGACGAGCACGGCCTGCTTCGCGGTGGATGGCGGATTCGCCTCGCGATCGCTCGCGGTCACTTTGAAAAAGTAGCGGCCGTCGGCCAGCGCGTCGCCGTCGATGGTGAATGAATTGTCGTGCAGGTTGCGGCGCAGGAATTTCCATTCGCGCTCGCCATCGCCGCGGAACTGCACGTCGTAGACGAGTTTGTCGCCGTCTGGATCGTCGGCCTGCCAGGAAATCAGAAGCTGCTGGGCGGAAGCTCGCGACAGCGTCTGGGTGGGCGTACCAGTTGAGGCGACGGGACCGGCGTCGCCGGTATCGGTCACGGTGATCGTATAGGGCGTGGTGGCGGCGGCTGAAGTACTGGCGGCCGAACCGCTCACCTTCGCGGAAGACGCGGCGGCGACGGCCTGCGTCAGGACGGTGATGGAGCGAACCACCGGCGGATTATTCTGCGGCAGATAAGCCGCGGTGACATATTCAATGTCCGTCTTCGGGCCTGAAAGCGAGGCGCTGAACTGCAGAAATCGCGCGGCGGGGCTGGTGATCTGCGAACCGCCGGCGTCGGTTACCGCGGCGGACCAGTCACTCCACGTGGCGTCAGGCCGCAGACTGTTGCCCGAACGCGTGCGCATGGCGACGGTTCCGGCGCCGCGCCACTTGAGCCTGCCCCATTGCGCGACCGATCCGGCGTCAAATACGGGAGATTCGTAAGTGCCCTTCGTGCCGTCCGCGCCGAGTTTGTAGATCTTGCCCATATTGGCGGTTGCGGCGAGCAGCGCACCGCGCCAGTCGAGCAGGCGAATGGTATCGGCTTCGTTGGTCTGGGCGATGAGCGTCAGTCTGCGGTCGGGGGAAAGCTGATAGATCCGGCCATTTTCATCGGTGCCGAAGTAAATGCCGCCACCCGCGGCGGGGAGCACGTCGTAGACGTTCTCTTCCTTCGAACTCCAGAGCGTATCTACCGTGTTGTCCGAATTGATTCGATAGATCGCGCTCTTCTCCACGGTGTTGTCGGTGGTTGAGACCGCGGTGGCGGCCTGGGTGGTCACCTGCGGGGTGGCGGGCGCGGGAGCGGTCTGCTGCGGCTGCTTTGGTTCGGGCGGATTCGGTTTCAGATCGCCACCCGTGCTGTCCGCCGTCACGGTGATGGTGGTGCTGATCGTCGGCGTTGCGTCCGATGCCGCCTGGGCAGCCTGTTGCGCCGCCTGCTCCTTCTTCGCGAGCGCTCCACCGAGGCCAGCGGCATAGATGGCGCCGTCGGCGGCCGGCAGGATGGCGCGAATTTCGGGAAGATCGGCGTCGTAAAGAACAAAAGCCTTGTCTTTTGCCGTGATGCGGTAGAGGATGCCGTTGGGCTCCGTGCCGGCAAGCAGGCGGCCCTGGGCATCGATCAGCAGCGATGTGACGTTGCTCTGGCCGGTGGCGTAATACTCCCCGCCCTGGCCCGGCGCGGTGATGCGAAAGACACGGCCGCCTTCACCGGTGCCGGCGTAGAGCGTTCCATCCGGCGCAAGCGCGAGCGACCAGATGTATTTGGTCTTCGGGTTGAAGTATTCCTCGGCCTTGCCGTTCTCGATCCGGTAGATTCTGCCGTCGGGCGAACTGGCCGCGTAGAGCACGCCGCGCTTGTCGATTGCGAGGGCGAAAACTTCCGGGCGGTCGGCTGTCCAGACGACGGTTGCCTTGCCGCTCGCGTCGATGCGAAACACACGGCCACGATGGCCGGTGGCGGCGTAGAGCGAACCATCCGGACCGGTGATGACGCTCCAGATGACCGGCTGCTCGGAGGCGAAGAGCGTGTCGAGACGCGGGGCGAGCGACAGGCGCCCGTCGCGGCCGAGCGAAACGCCTTCGAACTTTCCCTTGATGAAATCCGGGTAGCTCGACAGCTCCCAGACCGCCGAGGTGGACGCGAACGCCGTGCCCGCGGCCAGCGCGGAAAGCGCCAGAACAAGGCCCCCGCGCTTCACTCCTTGACCTCGATCTGGACCGTCTTCGAGCCTGTGATCATGGTCTGACCGGCGTCGATCACCAGTTCGGAGATTGCGGAATTGCGGTTCTGCGACATGGCCTGCGTGCTGCCGAGTACGAGAGCGAGCGAGGGCGGCGGATCAGGCAGTTCTTCGCCATCCACTT
>DAIDJK010000138.1 GCA_027450225.1 Bryobacterales bacterium
GCTGCAAAGCTCGGCGGCATACAGCGCGGTGATCCACGGGCAATTCGGGCTGCCGCAACTGGAAGAATCCGGTATGACGATCACCAGCCGGATTCCGCGCATTCAGGATTATTGCTACATCTACGGGCCGGCGTATTTGTACGCGGCGGCGGCGTGGCTGAAGGTGGCCGGCTACGGGCTGATGCAGATTCGCGCGTTCTCGATCGCGTGGGCTGTGCTGGCGATGGCGGCGTGGTTCGTGATTCTGGAGCGGCTGACGCGCGACCGCGTTGCGGCAACGCTGGGCGTATTTCTGCTGAGCGTGAATTATCAGTTCATTGTGACGGCGGCGAACGGGCGGTTCGACATGATGTGCGCGTCGCTCGGCTCGCTGGGGCTGGCGGCGTATCTTGCGGTTCGCGAGCACAACCTTTCCGAAGCGATTGCGCTCGGGTCACTGGGCGCGGCGGCGGCATTTTTGTCGCATCCGATGGGCGTGCTTTATGGCGGCGCGCTGCTGTGGGCGATGGCGGCGCTGGACTGGCGGCGGCTGCGATGGGGGCACGCGATGTGGTTCCTCGCGCCATGGATGCTGTGCGGAGCGGCGATTCTCGCGTGGATCTGGCCGCATCGGGATATCGCGGCGGCGCAGTTCGCCACGCATACCCGTTCGCGATGGACGGCGCTGCTGCATCCGGTGGCGTCGATTCTGAGCGATGCCAGAGACCGCTATCTCGCGTTTTACTTTCCGGCGGGCGCGGGCATGGCGGCGCGCATGAAGGTGACTATTCTGCTGGCAGGCGGCGCGGTCTGCGTGGCGGGAATGTGCGTGCGGCGAATCCGCGAAAGCGCGGCGTTCCGGGTGCTTGGGCCGGCGCTGATTTTCGTCTATTGCGGGGTAGCGCTGCTCGACAATCTGAAATTCCCGTATTACATGATCCACACGTTCCTGTTCGCGACGGCGCTGGTGGCGGCCTCGGCGGCGGGGCTGCGAACGGGCGCCGCGCGCATTCCGGCGATGGCCTGCGTGGCGATTCTGGCGCTGGCGGGGATTGGCGGAGTGGCGGCGAAGGTCCACGAAAACTCCTATGCCCGCGACTACAGACCTGTGATCGCCTATATACACTCACATACAACTCCAGGAGAGTATGTGGAAGGCGAAATGTCACTGAACTTCGGGCTGGGATATTCGGATCCGGACTTTCACATGGATAACCGGCTGGGTTACTACACGGGCGTGAAGCCGGCGCTGATTGTGACCGATGAGTATGCCGACCTTGGTTACTTCCGCGCGCGGGAGCCCGAGGTTTACCGGTTCCTGCAGCGAAGGCTGGGCCAGGAGTACAGGCAGGTGGCGGCGTTCGGGGATTACCGGGTTTACGAGCCGAAGTAGAAGAGATTCCAGGGGCCTGGAATACATTATTGGAGCAGGTGCAGAGGTCTATGAAGCCGGCGCTCACGTCGAATCTGCTTGAGCGAATCACCATCGAGCCTGACAAGCGCTCGGGACAGCCGTGCATTCGGGGCTTGCGAATAACGGTTAAGGACGTGCTTGATTATCTGGCTTCGGGCATGTCGGTGGATGAGATGCTGGACGAATTTCCGGATCTCGAACGCGATGACTTCGCCGCGGTTTACGCCTACGCAGCAGACGCCGTCGGCAAGGCCGCATGACTGCTGACGGCGGTGAGCCGGCAGACATTGACAAGGAACGCGAGTGGCGGGAAAAGCTGGTTCAACGGCGCCAGCATGTGAAGTTGCTGGTGGATGAGAATCTTCCACCGAGGCTTGCGCGGCACGTTGCTGACCTGTTTCCCGCGGTTCCGTTCACGTGCGACGGCTGAATCCCGGAAGCGTGGCAGACGAGCTGATATGGGACTATGCAAAGTCCTTCGGCGTCGCGCCGCGCGATAGGAACAGCCCAGGCAACGCCTGCGGCCGAATGAGGCAGATGGCGAATGCGCCACAGCATTCGAAACCGGGCGCCGGAGACCCGCATAGGACAATGTGGGTGACCGAATGCAAACCTACGACCTGATCGTGATCGGTTCAGGCCCCGCGGGGCAGCGCGCCGCAATTCAGGCCGCCAAAGCTGGTAAACGCGTCGCCGTGGTGGAGAAAAGAGAGGTTATCGGCGGCGCCTGCATCAATACAGGAACCATTCCCAGCAAGACCATGCGGGAAGCGGTCCTGCACTTTTCCGGCTATCAATACCAGAACATCTACGGGATCAATTACCGGGTGAAGGAAAAGATCACGATGGCGGACCTTTCGTTCCGCGTGCAGCACGTGATCAAGACGGAAGTGGACGTGACGCAGGCGCAGCTGTCGCGCAACAACATCGACGTGCTGAGCGGACAGGCGAGCTTTGTGGATGCGACGCACATTGCCGTGGAGAATTCGCGGGGCCGCTCCGAATACGAAGCGCCGCACACGATCATCGCGACGGGGACCAAGCCGGCGATTTCGCCGCGCGTGCCGATCAACGGCCGCACCATCATCAACAGCGACCAGATTCTGCAATTGCCCGATATTCCGCGGACGCTGATTGTGGTGGGGGGCGGCGTGATCGGAGTGGAATACACGTGCATGTTCGCGACGCTGGGCGTGCGGGTGATTCTGATCGAGAAGCGGCCGCGGCTGCTGGAATTCGCCGACAGCGAGATGGTGGAAGCGCTCTCCTATCACCTGCGCGACAGCCGGGTGACGATGCGGCTGAACGAAGAGGTGGACAGTGTGGAAGAGGTCGGCTCCGGGGTGGTGGCGAACCTGATGAGCAAGAAAAAGATCTCGGGCGATTGTCTGCTTTACGCAGTGGGACGGCAGGGGAACGTGGACGAACTGAATCTCGCATCGGCGGGAATCGAGGCGGACAACCGGGGAAGGATCAAGGTGGATTCGGATTTCCGGACGAAGCAGCCGAACATTTTCGCGGCGGGGGACGTGATCGGTTTTCCGAGCCTGGCGTCGGTTTCGATGGAACAGGGTCGCATTGCGGCGGGGCGCGCGTTTGACCTTGCCTTGCACTCGAATCCTGAGAATTACCCGTACGGCATCTATACGATTCCGGAGATTTCGTTCATCGGAAAAACCGAAGAACAACTGACCGATGAAGATGTGCCGTATGAGGTGGGAGTGGCTTACTATCGGGAAATCGCGCGCGGGCAGATACGCGGGGACACGACCGGGCGGCTGAAACTGATATTCCATCGCGAGACGCGCGACCTGCTGGGAGTGCATATTATCGGCGAGGGCGCGAGCGAGCTGCTGCACATCGGGCAGGCGGTGCTGATTCTTGGCGGGAAAGTGGATTACTTCGTGGACACGGTTTTCAACTATCCCACTCTGGCCGAATGCTATAAAGCGGCCGCGTTCAACGGACTGAACAAGCTGTCGCGCTTTCAGAACGGCATTTGACGAGGGGAACATGAATCACGTGGTTGGCGTTCGCGCCGGGGAAGACATCACGGTGGGTCTGGTGGACGGGGCGAAAGTGAGGGGGCCGATGCGCATGTTCCCGGAACCGGGCGGCGCGCAGGGCATCGGATTCGAAATCCAGAGCATGCCGATGGACGCGGTGGCGGAGACGGTGGCGAACCTGATCAACGATGTTTGCCTCGAGCAGAACGCTGCGCCATCGCGGGTGGGAATCGGATTCCCCGGCGTGATTCGAGGCGGCGTGGTGGAGGAATCGCCAAACCTGCGGCAGGCGAAGGGGGCGAACCTTTCGGAATTATTGCAATCCGCGCTGCGCGGCCACGGGCTGGATCTGCCGGTGTTCGTCTATAACGACGCGGACGCGATGGCCGCGGGAATCGCCGCCACGCGGCAGCAGCTGGAGAGGCTGATACGGGTGTGGACGCTCGGCCAGGGCATCGGGTTCGGGCGATACCCGCATACGGAGGACATTCTGGAAGGCGGGCATATCGTGGTGAGCCTGGACCCCAGGGAAGCGTACTGCGGATGCGGCGGGCGCGGGCACCTGGAGGGCATTATGGGGCACCGCGCGATGCGGCTGCGATTCCTGGATCTGGAGCCCGAGGAGGTGTTTGCGAATGCCGCCGCCGGAGACGCGCGCTGCGCGGAGTTCGAACACCTGTGGCACAGAGCGCTGGCGGCGGGTACGGCGACCGCAGTCCACATGCAGGGACCGGGAAAGTTCTTCATCTCCGGACCCGATGCGAGATTCGTAAAAATCAACCTGCTGAGCCAGTATCTGCATGAAATGGTGACGATGTCGCCGCTGCAGGGCAGCGTTTTCGAGATCGTGCCACCCGATCCGCAGCTTCCGGTGATCGGGGCCGCGGTGAACGCCTCCCGGCAGTAACGCGGGCGCGATAATATAGCGCAAAACGGTGGCAGAGATCACGATTGCGATTGCCGATCCACACCCCGTGATACGTGTGGGCATAGCGTCCTTCTGCGGCTCTCAGCCGGGATGGCGCGTAGCCGGGGAATGCGGCGGCGGCAAGGAACTGGCGGAGCTGATTCGAACCGCGCAACCGCGCTATACGATTGCGGACCCCTCGATTTTCGATGCGCAGGCGAATGATTTCGCGCAGCAGATAGAGGAGCTGAAGAACCGGACGCGCGTGATCGGGAATGGCAATTTCCGGGATGCGCGGCGCATCCGATCCCTGCTGCGGGCCGGGGCGTCCGCGTATGTGCTGAAGGACGGGCCCGCGACGGAGCTGGTGGCCGCGGTGCGCGCGGTGGAGGCGGGCTCGACGTATGTGACGCCACTCGCCAGTTTTACGCTGCACACGACAGATTCTGAACCGCCGGACCCGCAAGCGGTGCTGAGCGAACGGGAGAAGCAGGTCTTCTTTGCACTGGGGTCCGGGGCGCGAGCGCGCGACGTGGCGGCGTCACTCGGGCTGAGCCCGAAAACGGTGGACACGTATCGCGCCAGCATTCTTCGCAAGCTGGAGCTTGACGGGCTCGCTTCGCTGGTGCGGCTGGCCGCTTCGATCGAGCGCGGCCGGTGACATCGCCACTCGCAAAGTAAGAAACCACTCACTGGCGTCAATGTTGCGCCTTGTCCCGGTAAAATGCCGGAACTCGACGAAGAAGTAACGCCAGCAGCACCGAGCGACGTGAAGCGGCGCCCCTTCCGGCGCAAGCAGCTGATCTTCAGCGCCCTGCTACTAACGCCGGTGGCGGCGGCCGCGGTGGTGACCGGCTGCTTCTATTTTCATTTCGCGCACCAGATCGACGAGCGGCTCCGCGAGGGGGCGTTCAAGAGTTCATCGAACATCTATGCAGCGCCGCTTGCGGTGTCGGCAGGCGACCCGATGAGCCCGGCGGAACTGGAATCCGATCTGGCGATGACGGGTTACCGGCCCGGCGCGGCGGGACCAGGGAGATGGACGGCGCAGAACGACGGCATCGACATTTACCCGCGAACAGAAGATGGGCAGGGCGCGGTGTCGGTTACGTTCGCCAACGGCGCGGTGCGGAGCATTCGATCCGGCGGCAAAGAAATCGGCAGCTTCGATTTCGGCCGGCCGCTGCTGGCGACGCTTTCGGCGAACCACGAGAAGCGGCGTTCGGTGACGTTCGGGGAGATTCCACCGGTGCTGGTTCACGCGATCGTATCGGCGGAAGACAAGCATTTTTTCCAGCACGGGGGACTGGATCTGCCGCGCGTGATGAAAGCGGCGTGGATCGATTTCCGCGACGGACGGAAGGCGCAGGGAGCTTCGACGCTGACCATGCAGCTTGTGCGCGGGCTTTGGCTGGAACCGGACAAGCGATGGAAACGCAAGATGGCGGAAGCGCTGATGACCATCCATCTGGAGCACAAATGGACGAAGGAAAAGATCTTTGAAACGTATGTGAACGAGGTGTTTCTCGGCAGGCAGGCCGCTTACGATGTGCAGGGGTTCGGGGAGGCTTCGCGGGTGTTTTTCGGAAAACCGCTGAGCGAAATCAATCTGCCGGAAGCCGCGCTGCTGGCCGGCATGGTGCAGCGGCCGACGTATTTCAATCCGGTGCGGAATCCGGGACACGCGAAGGAACGGCGCAATCTTGTGCTCTCGCTGATGCGGGAGAACGGGTACATCAACGAAGCGCAGTTCGAAGACGCGGTGACGGCGCCGCTGGGCGTGAAGGCGCGGGATGCGGGGGATGCGTCGGGAGCGCCGTACTTCCTGGATCTGGTGAACGACGAACTGCAGAACGACCAGGCGCAGGATTCGAAACTGCCGGCAGCGCTCGAGACGACGATCGACGTGAATCTGCAGCGCGCGGCCGATGAAGCGGTGGCGGACGGGATGAAGCAGGTGGACAAGCTTCTGGCGAAGAAGGAGCGGGATGGAGCGCGCGCGCAGGCGGCGCTGATTGCGCTCGATCCGCACACGGGAGAGATCAAGGCGCTGGTCGGCGGGCGGGATTATGCGCGCAGCCAGTTGAACCGAGTGCTGGCGCGGCGTCCGCCTGGTTCGGTGTTCAAGCCGTTTGTATACGCGGCGGCGCTGAACACGGCGATTTCCGGAGGCGACGAGGTGTTGACGCCCGCGACCGTAGTGGACGATGAGCCGACCACGTTCGTGTTCGGCGGACAGACTTACGAGCCGGCGAATTTCAAGCACGAAGTTTTCGGCGATCTGACGCTGCGGGACGGGCTGGCGAAATCCGACAACGTGGCGGCGGTGAAGGTGGCCGAGATGGTGGGCTATCGAAAAGTGGTGGAGATGGCGCGGCGATGCGGCCTGAACGGCGACATTCAGGCGACGCCGGCGGTGGCGCTGGGATCGTATGACGTGACGCCGCTCGAGATGGCGGGCGCGTACACGGTGTTCGCGAACCGGGGCATGTACGAGAAGCCGGTGCTGCTTTCAGGAGCGGCGCAGGACGGAGCTTATCAGGCGATAGACCCGCGCCTGGCGTGGCTGATGGACAGCATGCTGGAACAGGTGATGCGGACGGGAACGGCGGCGGGCGTGCGGGGGCGCGGATTTATTCTGCCGGCGGCGGGAAAAACGGGGACATCGCACGACGGCTGGTTCGCGGGATTCACCTCACGACTGCTTTGCGTGGTGTGGGTCGGGTTCGACGACTATCGCGATCTGGGACTGGAGGGAGCAAAGTCGGCGCTGCCGATCTGGACGGAGTTCATGAAGCGGGCGTCGAAATTCGCGGCGTGGCGGGATGCGCGCGAATTCCCCATGCCGGGGGGCATCGAATCGGAAACGATTTGCATGGACAGCGGCCAGGTGGCGGGAGATTTCTGCGACCGCACGCGGACCGAGTACTTCATTGGAGACACGGGGCCGCAGACGAAATGCGAGATGCACGCGGCCAATATCGCGCAGCAGAATGCGCAGGGCGATCCGGCTTCGGGCAGCGGCAACGGCGCGGCGATACCGGCCGGAGCGGGCAATTCGGCGGCGCCGCAGTAGCGTGCATTACAATGTGTTTTTGCCTGCCTCATCGTGCGGATGTGGCGGAACTGGCAGACGCGCTAGATTCAGGTTCTAGTGATCGCAAGGTCGTGGAGGTTCAAGTCCTCTCATCCGCACCAATAAAATCAATAATTTGTAGCCTCTAACGACGGGAGCACTACGTCCACGTGAACCGAGGGTAGCGCCAAGGGTAGCGCAAGTCAGGGGAAATCAGGGGCTGCAAAAGGACTTAAATCCAGCTTGATCCCCGTCGCCGCCCAGACGAACCCATTCCGTCGACGAGTCCAAGTCACCGCCCAGACTGGCCAACGTGCAGCGGGGAGCATGAACCGCCAAAACGTTATGATAGAGATTTGTTTCAGGCCACCGGCGAGCACG
>DAIDJK010000139.1 GCA_027450225.1 Bryobacterales bacterium
TGAACTGGAAGCGCGTCATCGGTCTCGACAATCTGGCCGGCGAATACCGGTTCGATCGCAGCGAATCCACCGGCTACACTTCCGCGCGCCGCATTGCCGACGCCTGGGTTCCCACCACCTGCGGATATTGCTCCGTCGGATGCGGCATCGAGATCGGCGTGAAGGACGGCAAAGCCGTAGCCTCGCGCGCGCTGGCCTCGCATCCCGTCAATCGCGGCAAGCTTTGTCCAAAAGGTCTTTCCGAGCACTACACGCTTTCGGCGGACAATCGCGCAAAATATCCACTGCTGAAGAAGCATGGCAAACTCGAGCGCGTCACATGGGACGAAGCGATCTCCACCATGCTCGAACGCTTTCGCGCCACTCAGGAAAAGCACGGCCCGGCGTCGCTCGGCGTGTTGAGCACGGGCCAGCTCGTCACCGAAGAGTTTTACGCGCTCGGCAAACTCATCCAGCTCGGCTTCGGAACCAGCAATTACGACGGCAACACCACCCTCTGCATGGCCAGCGCTGTCTCCGGTTACAAACTCTCTTTCGGCAGCGACGGGCCTCCCGGCAATTACGAAGACATTGAGCGCGCCGATGTCGTCCTTTTGATCGGCGCCAATCTGGCCGACAATCACCCAATCCTCTGCCAGTACCTCGAAGCGAATCCCCACAAGCAGCTCATCGTCGCCGATCCCCGGGTCACCAAGACGGCCATGATGGCGGATATCCATCTGCCCCTGAAGCCGCGCTCGGACCTCGCGCTCATCAACGGCATCGCCCACATCCTCATCGCGTACAACCTGATCGATCGCGAATACATCGCCAGGCACGCATCCGGCTTCGAAGAGTTCGAGAAATTCGTCGCCAAATACACGCCGGAGTACACGGCCAGCCTCACCGGTCTCAGCGTGGACGCGATTTTCAAGACCGCGTTTCTCTACGGCCGCGCGAAAGCCGGCTTCATCGGATGGACCATGGGCGTGAATCACAGCACGCTCGGCACCGCCACCGTCAATGCCATCTGTAATCTCGCGCTGCTCACCGGGCACATCGGCCGCGCCGGCGCGTCGCCCTTTTCCATCACCGGCCAGTGCAACGCCATGGGTTCGCGTGAGGCCAGTTTCACTTCCGGCATGCCCGGCTATCGAAAGTTCGAGAACCAGGCGGATCGCGCGGAACTGGCCGCCATCTGGGGTATCGAGGAATCCCGCCTGCCTTTGAAGCGCGGCCTCGCTTATCCCGATATCGTCGAAGCCGCCGTCGCCAAAAAGATTCGCGCCCTGTGGATCATCGCCACCAACCCTCTCGTTTCCTATCCGAACCAGAGCCTGCTGCGCCATGCGCTTTCCAATCTGGATTTCCTGGTTGTTCAGGATGGTTTCCATCCCACCCCCACCACCGAACTTGCCGATCTCGTGCTGCCCGCCGCCATCTGGGGCGAGAAGGAAGGCACGTACACCAACTCCGAGCGCCGCGTCAGCAAAGTGAACAAGGCCGTGAATCCCCCCGCCGAAGCGCGGCCGGATTTCGATATCTTCCTGGCCGTCGCCGAAAAGCTTGGCTGCCGCGATTCTCTGTTCCCCGGCTGGACAAAGCCCGAAGACGCCTTCGATGAGTGGAGACGCGTCTCGCGCGGCAGGCTCTGCGATTATTCGGGCATCAGCTACCGCATGCTGGAGCTGGATGGCGCCACGCAGTGGCCGCTGCCGGAAGGCGCGCCCCGCGAGGCGAATTCCCGGCTCTATGGTGATGGCGGGTTCCACACCGCCGATGGCCGCGCGAAGCTCATCTGCGCGGACTGGGCGCCGTTCCCGGAGCAGCCCGGCGGCGATTATCCCTTCGTACTCAACACCGGTCGCACAGTCGAGCACTGGCACACCGGTACCAAAACGCGGCAGGTCGCCATTCTCGAGCGTCTTTCGCCGCGTGCCTGGCTTGAGATGAATCCACGCGATGCGAAAAAGCTCGGCCTGCGCAGTCACGATTCGGTGAACATCATCTCGCGGCGCGGCGAAACCAAAGGCGTCGAACTCCGGCTCACCGAAATCATTGCGCCTGGACAGGTTTTCATGCCATTCCATTTCTTTGAAACGAACGTGAATGAGGTAACACAGAGCGCGTTCGATCCCATCTCGCGCGAGCCCAATTACAAGCAGTGCGCGGTGCGGGTGGAACGCTCGGGAGCGCACGCATGAAGAAGCTCGTAGTGGTCGGCAACGGCATGGCGGGAGTCGCCTGCGTCGAGCACATCCTGAAACACAAGCCGGATTTCGACATCACCATCTTCGGCGACGAGACTCACGTCAATTACAACCGCATCATGCTCTCGCTCGTGCTCGCGGGCGAAAAATCGGCCGACGAAATCGTGTTGAACGATATCGACTGGTACCGCTCCCACAGCATCCGCGCGCGGCTCGGCGTGAAGGTGGCCCGCATCGACCGCGCGGCGCGCCTCGTGATCGATGAGGAAGGCGAAGCGGCCCCGTATGACAGGCTGATTCTCGCAACCGGTTCGAGCGCCTTCATTCCGCCCATCCCCGGCGTGGACAAGAAGAACGTCCACGTTTTCCGCACCCTCGATGACACGCGCCACCTCACGGCGAAAGCGCGAAAAGGTCTGAAAGTCGCCGTCATCGGCGGCGGTCTGCTCGGTCTCGAAGCCGCGCGCGGCCTCCAGGTCCGCGGCTGCGATGTCACCGTAGTCCATCTCGGCTCGTCCCTGATGGACAAGCAGCTCGACGCCACCGGCGGCGAATATCTGAAGCGCCGCCTCGAGGATCTCGGGATTCGCGTCATGCTCCCGAAACAGACGGCGGCCCTCACCGGCAACGGCAAGGTGGAAGGCCTGCGCTTTGCCTCCGGCGATCAGATCGATGCGGAGCTGGTCGTGATCGCCACCGGCATCAGGCCCAATGCGGAACTGGCCCGCGATGCCGGTCTCCACGTCAATCGCGGTATCGTCGTCAACGATTTTCTCGAAACCTCCGATCCCGCCATCTTCGCGGTCGGGGAATGCACGGAACACCGCGGGCAGACCTTCGGCCTCGTCGCGCCGCTGTTCGATCAGGCGCGCGTGCTCGCGGCGAAAATCACCGAACAGCCCGGGCCCGCCTTTGCCGCGCCTGCTCCCGCCGCGAAGCTCAAGATCATGGGCGTCGACATCTACTCGGCGGGCGTGATCGACGAGAGCGAACCGGAAACCGAAGTCGTGCGCTACGAAGACCCGGGCCTCGGCGCTTACAAAAAGCTCCTGCTCAGGAACAACCGCCTCATCGGAATGATTCTCGTCGGCGACATCGAAGACGAGCACATCTACATGGACTGGATGCGGTCCGCCGCCGATCTTTCCGGCATGCGCCGGCAGCTCCTGTTTCCGCCCCGCGGCGTCGATACGGGCCTCAGCATCGCCGAAATGCCGGACAGCGAAACCATCTGCGGCTGCAACGGCGTGCGCAAAGGCGACATTATCCAGGCCATTCACCGGCACGGCGTCACAACGCTCCATCAGCTGAAGGAGCGCACCCGCGCTTCCACCAGCTGCGGCACATGCGCCGGAACCTGCGAGAAGCTTCTTCGCGCCGTCGCGCCGGACTTCCAGGAAGAAACCGCCACCACGCTCTGCTCCTGCGTCCCGTTCTCTTACGAGCGTCTGCGGGAGATCGTACGCGGCCAGAAGCTGAAGTCCGTGGAAGAAGTGCTTGCGGTCTATGGCAATCGCAAAGGCTGTGAAGTGTGCAAGCCCGCGCTCAGTTACATGCTGGACATGCTCTGGTGCGGGGAGCACGACGAAGATCGTTCCGCGCGCTTCATCAACGATCGCGTTCACGCCAACATCCAGAAGGACGGAACCTTCTCCGTCGTTCCCCGCATGCGCGGCGGCGTCACCACGCCCGATGAATTGCGGCGCATCGCGGACGTAGCCGAAAAATACAACGTCCCGATGGTCAAGGTCACCGGCAGTCAGCGGCTCGATCTTCTGGGCGTGAAAAAATCCGACCTGCCCGCCGTCTGGCGCGATCTCGGCATGGCTTCCGGGCAGGCTTACACCAAGGGCGTCCGCATGGTGAAGACCTGCGTCGGCTCCGAGTTCTGCCGCTTCGGCACCCAGGATTCCACCAGCGCCGGCATCGAGCTCGAGCGGCGTCTCGAAAATCTGTTCACCCCGCACAAATTCAAAATGGGCGTCGTCGGCTGCCCGCGCAACTGCGCCGAGGCCACGGTGAAAGACCTCGGGCTCATCGGGCAGGATGGCAGCTGGCAGGTCGTAGTCGGCGGCGCGGCCGGCAAGTCCGTCAGAAAAGCCGACCTGCTCATCACAGTCGAAACCACCGAACAAGCGCTCGAAGCAGGCGAGCTGTTTTTCCAGTACTACCGCGAGAACGGCAATTATCTCGAGCGCAGTTACGATTTCGTCGAGCGCCTCGGCATCGAGAAGATCCGCAAGGAAACCGTCTATGCCCCGGACGAAGTGAAACGCGGCCTGCTCGAACGGCTCGCCCGCTCCAAAGCCTTGTCGCACGACGCGTGGCTCGAAGGCGCCCAGCCCTTCACTCCAACCCAGTTCGTGCAGATTCAGCCCATGCAAACAATCGAGGAGCCACAGCTCGTATGAAAGGTCGATGGATCAAAATCACGGAGGCCGAAAACATCCCCTTGCGTGAGGGCCGGCCGGTGAAGCTGGGCGAGGTCGAAATCGCCATCTTCAATCTGAACGGCCGCTTCCTCACCATCGAGAACGCCTGCCCCCATAAAGGCGGCCCCTTGTGCGATGGCATCGTCACCGGATCGGCCGTCGTGTGTCCGCTGCATGGCCGCCATTTCGATCTCGAGACCGGCATGCCCGTGCGAGCCTCGGAGCCCGCATGTCTCACCGTCTTCCCCACGCGCGTCGAAAACGGCATCGTGATGGTGAATATCGAGGCCGGCCACAGGGCCATGGATTCCGCCGCGGCGTAACCGCCCGGCATTGCATTCGTACCGCGCCCGCGCCCAGGCGCCAGTATTTTGTCTCCCCGTCGGAGCCAACCGAACCATTTCACCGGAGGGATTTTTGTCTTCATGCATTTGAACAGCAGCGATGTGAACAGAAAAGCCACGCGCATCCGCCTCGCGGATTTTTCCAGCGCTCCCATGCGCGCGTTCCACCTCTCGTGGTTCGCTTTTTTCATCTGCTTTTTCGGATGGTTCGGCCTCGCGCCGCTCATGCCCGTCATCCGTCAGGAGCTGCATCTCACCAAAGCCCAGATCGGTAATCTGACCATCGCATCTGTCGCCATGACGGTGCTCGTCCGCGCTCTCATCGGCATCGTGCTCGATCGTTTCGGCCCGCGCCGCACCTATGCCTGGATGCTCATCCTCGGCGCCGTCCCGGTGGCCTGCGTCGGCCTCGCGCACGATTACTCCACCTTCCTCGCCTTCCGTCTCGCCATCGGCGCCATCGGCGCATCGTTCGTGATCACGCAATACCACACGTCCGTCATGTTCGCTCCCAACGTGGTGGGAACCGCCAACGCGGCCTCGGCCGGCTGGGGCAATCTCGGAGGCGGCGTCACCCAGATGGCCATGCCGCTCATCTTCTCCCTTTTCCTCAGCATGGGCGTCAGCCGCCACTGGGGCTGGCGCCTCGCCATGATCGTTCCCGCCGTCGTCATGTTTGCCACCGGCATCGCCTACTACTTCCTCACTCAGGACACGCCGGAGGGCGATTTCCGCCGTACCCGGAAAAATGCTTCGGGCGCATTCGCCGCGGCCGTTCGCGACCCGCGCGTCTGGGCGCTCTTCGTCGTCTATGGCGCCTGCTTCGGCATGGAACTCACCATCGACAACATCGCCGCCCTTTACTTCACCGATAATTTCCACCTCGGGCTCGCCGCCGCGGGCCTCGTCGCCGGCTCGTTCGGCATGATGAACCTTTTCGCGCGCGCCCTCGGCGGCATCGCCAGCGATCGCTGCAGCGCGCGCTGGGGCCGCGGCGCCCGCGCCAGGCTGCTCGCCGCCACTCTGTTCTGCGAGGGCCTCGCGCTCATGCTCTTCTCGCGCATGCGGACTCTTCCGTTCGCCATCGCCGCCATGCTCCTCACCGGTCTGTTCATCAAGATGTCGAACGGCGCAACTTACGCCGTCGTGCCGTTCGTCAATCGCAAAGCGCTGGGCGCGGTCGCCGGCATCGTCGGCGCGGGCGGCAACGCCGGGTCGATGCTCGCCGGATTTCTCTTCAAAGGTGAGATGCCGTGGGCGCAGGCGCTGCTCTGCCTCGGCGCCACGGTTGCCGCCGTATCTCTGCTGGCCGTCACGGTACGCTTCACAGAAGCTGAAGAATCTTCCGCGCGCCAGGAATCCGCGGCGCGTCTCTCCGCGGAACTTGCCGTTGCCGGAGCCATGGGCGATTGAAAATGAAAACTCTCACTGCCGTCTCCATCCTTCTTTCCACCCTCGGCGCGGCATCCGCGCAATCCACGCCGGACGCCATCCAGCTCGGCGATGTCACCTTCTCCGCCACGCTCCGCACCCGCGCTTACGCCTGGGACTGGTTTCGGCCCGCGGGCAATTTCCAGAACGCATATGGCTACTCGGGCGATCTGCTCCGTCTCAACTTCGCGGAGAAGCGCGGCGCCTTCGATTTCGATGCCGAAATCGCCGTCCCCTTTCTTCTGGACATGCCCAATCGCGCCACCGCTCCGCCCCCGCAGGGCGCGCTCGGTCTCGGCGCCAATTACTATTCGGCCAATGGCAATCACCAGTATTCCGCCATGGCTTTTCCCAAACAGCTTTATGCGCGGTATCATTTCGGCTCCGGCGAAACCAGCAGCATTCAGGCGGGCCGCATGGAGTTCAACGATGGTACGGAGATCGCCCCGAAGGACGCCACGCTCGCCGCGCTCAAACGCGACCGCATCAGCCAGCGCCTCATCGGAACCTTCGGGTTCTCTGATGTCGGCCGCAGTTTCGATGGCCTTCACTATGCATGGACCGTGCCCGGGGCCGATTTCACCTTCCTCGCCGTCACTCCCACCCGCGGCGTTTTCCAGACCGATGGCTGGGGATGGAATCGCGTCAGCCTCGGCTACGCGGCATTCACGAAGGAATGGGGCAGTGCTCGCCACGCCGCCGATACCCGCTTCTTCGTCATCGATTACGACGATTTCCGCCCCGTCCTCAAGACCGATAACCGCCCGCTCGCCATCCGCAAAGCCGATACCGCCAACATTCAGATCCAGACCTGGGGCGGCCACAGCATTCATGCCTTCACCACCGGCGCCGGTACCATTGACGCGCTCGGCTGGTTCGCATTTCAAACCGGCCGCTGGGGAACCCAAACCCAGCTCGCTTACGCTTACGCGGCCGAGACCGGATTCCAGCCCGCGATTCTGCCACGCCTGAAGCCCTGGCTTCGCGGCGGCTACGACGTCGGTTCGGGCGACGGCAATCCCAACGATTCGAAGCACGAAACCTTCTTCCAGATCCTGCCCACTCCCCGCATCTACGCGCGCTTTCCGTTCTTCAACATGATGAACACCAAAGACGCCTTCGGCACGCTCATCGTTCGCCCGCACCCGAAGGTCACCATACAGAGCCAGTTCGATTCGCTGCGCCTCTCGAGCGTGAACGACCTCTGGTATTCCGGCGGCGGCGTGTTTCAGCCCTGGACATTCGGTTACGTGGGCCGCTCCACCTCAGGCGCCGGTTCTCTGGCGAACGTCTACGACACCGGCGTCGATTACCGCCTGAATCGCCACACCACCCTCACCGCATACTTCGGTTACGCCCAGGGGCTTGCCGCCATGAGGCGCATCTACCCCGCGGACAAGGACGGCCGCTTCGGATACCTCGAAGCGCTGTTCCGTATGTAACCGTCACGCCATACTGGAATCAATGGGGTTCGACGGGCTGAAAGTCCTGAGTCTCGAAAGCCGCCGCGCCAGAGAGATGGAGGCGCTCATCCGGCGCGAGGGAGGCGATCCGTTCGTCGCTCCATCCGTCCAGGAGCGCGCGCTCGACGATCAGCATGAGGCGCTCGAATTCATTCAGCGCCTCGCCGCCCGCGAGTTCGATCTGCTGGTCTGCATGACGGGCGCTGGTCTGGCTTTTCTCCGGGAACTTGCCGCCGCGAAACAACTGGAGCCGCAACTCTCCGAAGGCCTGCGCAACGTCTTCATCGTTTCCCGTGGCCCCAAGCCCGTCCCTTTGCTCCGCGAACTTGGCGCAAAGGCGCAGATCGTGGTGCCGGAGCCGAACACCTGGAAAGAAGTGGTGGATGCCGTCGCCGGCCGCCCGGAGCGTCGCGTCGCCGTGCAGGAGTATGGCCGTCCCAACCCGGAGATGACCGCGGCGCTCCAGCAACTCGGCTCCACCGTCACGCCCTTCGCCATCTATCGCTGGGAGCTGCCCTCGGATATCGCCCCGCTCCGTCAGGCCGCCCGCCTGCTCGCGTCCCGCTCCATCGACGTTGTCCTGTTCACGTCTTCCATCCAGCTCGATCATCTCCTGGAGATCGCGCGCGATCAGGGCATCGAAGACCACGTCCGGGACGCCCTGCGGCATCACGCCGCGCTGGCCTCGGTCGGCCCTGTCATGACGGCCGCTCTCGAATCTGCGGGCCTCGCGGCAGACATCGTTCCGGAGCATCCCAGAATGGCCGGCATCGTCAAAGCCTCGGCCGATCAGGCCGCGGCAGCCATCGAACGAAAGCGCCGCATTCCCGCGCGTCTCACGTCCATGCACGGCGATCGCTGACGCAATCCGTCCCGCCGCAGCGTTTCGCTCTCGTTCTTCCGCGGGGCAGGGAATCGGCCGTCCTCCACCCACCCGCCAGCCCGCATTTCTCACACCCTTTCGTGGCGCCGCAGCAGAAAGAGTGTGAGAAATGTGGGCTGGTCACGCAACCTTGTCCAGCGCGTCGCGGTCGTGTTCCGCGTACTCTTCTGTCATGCGAACTTCAATCGAAGGCGGCGACAGAAGCGTGTTGTGGATCAGGCACGCGCGCGCGGCCCGCACCACGCCATTGCGCTGGCGCTCGTCGAG
>DAIDJK010000140.1 GCA_027450225.1 Bryobacterales bacterium
TCGTGCGGGCTGATAGACTCCGCTCGTGAGTCCTTCGCGCGCCCAGGCCCGTTCCATGACGGTGTCGAAATACGGCATCGTCGCCACATCCCAGGTACTCGCCTCGCAGGCCGGCGCGCATGTTCTCGAAGCGGGCGGAAATGCCGTGGATGCCGCCATCGCGGCCAACGCGGTCCTCGGCGTCACCCAGCCTTACGCGAACGGTATCGGTGGCGATCTTTTCGCCATTGTTCATGAAGCCAGCACCGGCGCGCTGCATGGATTGAATTCGAGCGGCTGGGCCCCCAAAGCTCTTTCCATCGAAGAACTCGGCCGCCGCGGCGTGGACGCCATCCACCGCATCGGCCCGCACGCCGTTCCCGTTCCGGGCTGCGTGGCCGGATGGGATGAGTTGCGGCAGCGCTTCGGGACAAAGCCGTTTTCAGAACTTCTCGCGCCCGCCATCCGCTATGCCGAGGAAGGTTTTCCGCTGCCGGAAATGGCGTCGATGCTGTGGATCAGCGACAACCTGCTCGATCAGCCCGGTTACCGCGAAACCTACATGCCGGATGGCCACGCTCCCGCGCTGGGCGATGTCTTTCGCAATCCGGCGCTCGCCGCTTCACTGGGCGAAATCGCAACGCACGGCCGCGATGCGTTCTATCGCGGGGTTCTGTCCGAAAAGCTGATCCACTTTCTCTGCGCTCAGGGCGGCTGCCACGCGCGCGAGGATTTCGCCGAGTTCGTGCCCGAATGGGTGAAGCCGATTTCCACCACCTATCGCGGCTGGGAAATCTTCGAGCTGCCGCCAAACGGCCAGGGCATCGCGGCGCTCTCCATGCTCAACATCATGGAGAACTTTCCGCTCGCCGAATATGGCCAGGCTTCGGCCGCCGCGCTGCACATCATGATCGAGGCGAAGAAGCTGGCCTACGCCGATCTGGCGCGCTACGTCGGCGATCCGCGATTCGGCCCGGTTCCGGTCGCGGAAATGCTGTCGAAGGATCTGGCCGCGCGCCGCGCAAAGCTCATCGATATGCAGCGCGCGAACTCGAATGCGCTGGCTTCCGAACTTCGCGCCGAACTCGCCGCGCACGGGCACGACACCATATATATGTCCGCCATCGATCGCGCGGGCAACATCGTTTCGCTGATCCAGAGCAACTACGAAGGCCACGGCACCGGCATGGTGGCGCCCGGCACAGGTTTCCCGCTGCACAATCGCGGCGCCGGTTTTCATCTGCGCCCCGGTCTGCCGAATTCGCTCGCAGGAAGAAAGCGCCCGCTCCACACCATCATCCCGGCGTTCATGCGCAAGCAGGACGTGTCGCTCGGCTTCGGCATCATGGGCGGCTGGAACCAGTCCCAGGCGCATGCGCAGTTCGTCGCGAACGTGGTGGATTTCGGGATGAATCCGCAGATGGCGCTCGAAGCGCCGCGCTTCACCAAAGCCACCTTCGATGGTTGCGACGTGCAGATGGAATCGCGCATTCCCGAATCCGTGCGGGTGGAACTGGCGCGCCGCGGGCATGAAATTGAAAACGTGGGCGCGTTTGCCGTGGTGATGGGCAATGGCGAAGCGGTGATGCGGGATGCGGCGCGCGGCGTCAACTTCGGCGCCAGCGATCCGCGAACCGATGGCGCCGCGATTCCGGAACAACCCGCTCTGGCTGGAACCCTTTGACATCATGAACGTGATGGACGAACGAAACACAATTCCTGCTCTGCTCGAGCAGGCCCCGGCGGAAAATATCGCCGTTATCCTGCCCGATTCGGGCATTCGCGTCACCTACGGGCAGTTGCGCGAGCAGGTGACCGAAGTCGCGGACGCGCTGGCCAGCATGGGCATTCAGCACAATGACCGCGTGGCGACTTATCTGACGAACGGCCTGCCCGCGATCGTGAGCTTCCTTGGCGCGTCGGTCGCCGGAACGGCCGCGCCGCTGAATCCCGGTTATCGCGAAGACGAAGTCAATTTCTATCTGGAAGACACGAACGCGAAGGTTCTGCTCTGCCCTGCAGACGCCACTCCGGCGAGGAACGCCGCCGCCGCGCGGGGCGTGCCCGTATATTCCATCGCGATGGACGCGAGCGGACACGTGCGCATCGAAGGCGCGCCGGGCGGAAAAAAAGCAACGCCGCCATCGCCGGATGACGCCGCGCTGATCCTGCACACCAGCGGCAGCACCGGCCGGCCGAAGCGCGTGCCCATCCTGCACCGCAACATCGCGGCCTCGGTGCGCAACATCGTGGCGCACTATGAACTGTCGCCCGGCGATGTCTCGATGTGCGTGATGCCGCTCTTCCATGTGCACGGTCTGGTGGCGTCCACGCTTTCCACGCTGGCATCCGGTGGGACCGTCGTCGTGCCCGGCAAGTTCAGCCCGCTGTCGTTCTGGCGCGTAATTCGAGACACGAAAGCCACCTGGTATTCGGCGGTCCCCACCATCCACAACCTTCTGCTGGCGCGCGCGGGCGAAGAACGCCCGGCAGGCGCGGAGGGTCTGCGCTTCATTCGTTCCTGCAGCGCGTCGCTGCCGCCCGAAATGATGGAGCGGATGGAACGCGTCTTCGGCGTTCCGGTGCTGGAAGCGTATGGCATGACGGAAGCCTCGCACCAGATGGCGTCGAATCCGCGTCCGCCCTCGGCTCGCAAGCCTGGTTCGGTAGGGCCGGGAACCGGCGTGAAGATCGGCATCATGGACGATGCCGGCAATCTGCTTCCGGCGGGCGAGCGCGGCGAAGTGGTGATCCAGGGGCCGAACGTCGTCTCGGGCTATGAGAACAATCCCGAAGCGAACGCGAAGTCGTTCACCAACGGCTGGTTCCGAACCGGCGATCAGGGCTTTCTCGATAACGAAGGCTATCTCACGCTCACCGGCCGCATCAAGGAACTGATCAACCGGGGCGGAGAAAAGATCGGCCCGCGCGAGATCGATGAAGTTCTGCTGAGCCATCCGGCGGTGGCCGAAGCGGTGGCGTTCGGCGTGCCGCATCCGGCATGGGGCGAAGAAGTGGCGGCGGCGGTGGTGCTGAAGGAAGGTGAACAGGCGCCCGCGGCCGAGACCGCCATCATGACGTTCTGCAAAGAGCGGCTGGCCGATTTCAAGTGCCCGAAGAAGCTGTACATCACGACAGCTATTCCGCGCACGGCCACCGGCAAGATCCAGCGCGGCGCGGTGGCGAAGGCTCTCGCCGGGGCATAGCGGGATGCGTTTCCTCATCGCGGGCGCGGGCGCGATCGGCGGCTATATCGGGGCTCTGCTGGCGCGCGCGGGCGAAGACGTGACGCTCTTCGCCCGCGGCGCGCATCTCCGCGCGATGCAGGAACGCGGACTGCGCGTTCTTATGACCGATGGCGATTTCGAAGTCCACCCGCCGGCGATCGGAAGCCTGGCGGATGCCGGGAACTTCGACGTCATCCTCATCGGCGTGAAGGCTCACGCGCTCACCGCGCTTGCGCCCGAACTTGCGCCGCTGATTGGCCCGAACACCACCGTCGTCAGCACGCAGAACGGCGTTCCCTGGTGGTTTTGTCATCTGGAAGCCGTCGATCCGGGCGGCGTGATCGCGGCCTCCATCGATTCGGCGCGCGTGGTCGGCTCCATCATTTATCCGGCCACCGAAATCCCCGGGCCCGGCGTCATCCGCCATATCGAGGGCAACCGCATCACGCTCGGCGAGCCGGATGGATCGCGCTCGGAACGCACGCGCGCGATTGCGGACGCGATGATCCGGGCGGGCCTGCGATGCCCTGTCACCACGCGAATCCGCGAAGAGATCTGGGTGAAACTGCTCGGCAATGTGGCATTCAATCCGCTGAGCGCTCTCACGCGCGCGACGCTGGCGCAGATGACGGGAGACACTGGCGTGCGTGAGGTGGCGGCGAACATCATG
>DAIDJK010000141.1 GCA_027450225.1 Bryobacterales bacterium
AGGATACGTTCAACTCATAGGCGGCTATTCCATCGGCGCCATTCAGGATGCGGATGGTTTCGACGTAATCCTCAGGCGAATAACCAAACACATTGGCGATGACGGGTGTGGAAAACTCGCGCAGCCGGGGCAGTTTGCCGGAGATAAACGCCTTTGCCCCAACGTTTTGCAGACCGACGGAATTGATCATCCCCGCCTGCGCCTCCCAGAGCCGGGGCGCCGGGTTACCGGCAATCGGCTCCCGCGAAAGCCCCTTCACGATGATTCCGCCAAGCGAATTCAGGTCCACCAGGCCGTCGAACTCGACCCCGTAGCCGAAAGTACCGGAGGCCGTCAGTACTGGGTTCCGGAACTGAACTCCCAGTACTTCGCAAGCCAATGACACCGCAGGTTCACTCACCGGGGCTCCGAGTTGTGCTTGCTTTTGAGCCGAAACGCAACGAGTCCGCCGTCCGGAGTGTATCAAATGAGAAGAAATGCTTTACTCGAACCCTTAATTACCGTTAATCTTGAACTTGGAGTACCATTTTTACCTGCTTTAGAACGGTACCGTGATGAACGAAACGGGAATTCTGGGGGTACGGGCCTGGCGGATTCGCAAGGGCATCAGCCTTGATGAAATCGCTTCCTCGACCAAACTGAGCGTCCGGCATCTCGACGCAATTGAAACAGGAGATTTCAAGCGTTTGCCCGGCGGCATTTATAACACGAGCTACATACGCCAGTATGCGCGCGCCATCGACTTCGATGAGGCCGATTTGCTCGATTTCTATAACAGCGCGACGAATCCTGCGTCCGTGCAGCCGAAGTCTTCCCGGCCCACGCCGCCGCTTTCAGGTCCCCTGTTCCAGCACTGACGTTTTCGCTGGACAGCTCGCGAACCTTCGCGCCGTTGACGCGTAAATGGACGTGTGTCCGGTTGGGTTCGTTTTTTCGAGCCCGCCGCCGCCGTTACAGAGCGTTCACGGTCGTGTTGCCCACCCTCACCGGCGCGCCTCTGCTGGTCTTCTTCCGGGCCAGAAATGCCGCCACGGTAACTCCAATCGAAAGCGCCAGCAACGACCCATCCCGGATCAGCGTCTTCGGTCCAAGCGCCTCTCCTGGCCCGAAACAGCCGCAATCGATTTTCAGCCCGGCCGCGTAAGACCGCACCATCACTCCGAAGAAAAGGCCCAGCAACAGCGAATTGAGCAGCCCCGCCCAGCGCGTGAGCACGCCTGCCAGTAGAAATACGCCCAGCGCGAGTTCAAACCACGGCAATATCCGCGCAACCGGCTCGAGCCAGTTGTCCGGCAGCAGGTTGTACTGGCTGATCGACCCCGCGAACACAAGCCACGAAACCCGCAGCTTCATGTAGGCCGCCACGATCATCACCACCCCGAGCACGATGCGGGCGGCGAGGAAGAGAATCCTCTTCATCGACACGTTCATCGATGCGCCAGAACGGAATCGAGATAGCTTTTGAGCACCGAATATGGCGGAATGGGCGCGATCACTTCGCGCTTGCCGTTCCGCACCAGCACCATGGTGGGCGTCTGGTTCACGGCATCCTGATTGGCCAGCCGCGTATCGCTGGCAACGGTTTTCTCGAGATTCGGGTCCACTTTCACCAGTTCCCTGACCTTCGCCAGGTCGGAAGGCGACAGCACCTTGGCCACCTCGGGCTCGATCGCGCCGTTATTCTCCCATTCGGGCTGAGTTTTAAAGAGTTGCATGAACACCACGTCGTACTTTCCGATTTCGCCCGCGGCATTCGCGTAGCGCGCCGCCAGCACGGAGAATGGGTGCTGCGGAAGCGGGAAATCCCGGTGAATAATCCTCACCCGGTTGGTGTTCACGAACTCCGATATCAGCGCCGGATAGGTTTGCATGTAGAAGTTGCGGCACGACGGACACGAATAGTCCGAATAAATCTCCAGCGTGATCGGCGCGTTCGGCGAACCGACCTCCTTGTAATTCTGGAGCAGCGCAGGGCCGTGCTCGGCCGCCACCTTTTTGTGTGCCGCGCTGGTTTCGCCGGCCCCGGCGAGAACCGGCACGAGGAGAACGGGTAAAAGGAACAGCAGTGGACGCATCTCCTCCTATTATGTAGCTATGACTGACGCCGAGTTGCTGGATTTTATCGCCCGCCAGCCGCACGGCCGCAGCGGCCTGAAACACCTGTTCCGGGAACTTGGCTCGCAGGGCGCGAACCGCCGGGAAATCGAAGCCGCCCTGGAACGTCTTGCCGCGCAGGGGGAGCTCGTGGAACTTCGCGCGGGACACTACGCAGCCGCGGCGCGCAACCGCGAATTCGTCGTGGGACGCGTCAGCATGCACCGCGACGGTTATGGTTTCGTTATCCCGGACCATCCTCTCGAAAGCATTTCGGGCGATGTTTTCATCCCGCGCGGCCAGACCAAAGGCGCCATGAACGGCGATCGCGCCATCGCAAAAATCACTTTCATTGGGCGTGACCGGCGGGCCGAGGGCGAGCTCGTTCGAATTCTGCGCCGCGCGCATCCGGCCGTGGTCGGCGAATTCCGCATCACCCGGCGCGGCATGTTCGTCGCTCCACACGATGAACGCCTCCGGGACTGGATCGAGATCCCGGACGATATGGCGATACCGGCCCCCGCCAACGGTCTGAACCGGATCGGCCCGAAACCGGTGGAAATTTCCAACCCTTCCGAACTCGACGGGCTGATTGTCAACGCCGAGGTGCTCGACTATGGCGAAGACGGCGATCACCCTGTCGGCCGCGTGATTGAGGTTCTCGGCCATCCGGACGATTTCGGCATCGACGTCGAAATCGTCATCCGCAAGCATCACATTCCTCATCGCTTCCCGCCCGAGGTCATGGAGCAGGCGCAGTCCGTTGCGAACATGATCGCCGCCTGGGAGATCGAAGGCCGATCGGATTTTCGCGATCTGCCCATCGTGACGATCGATGGCGAGACCGCGCGCGATTTCGACGACGCCGTTCTGGTGAACCGCCTCCCTCATGGCCACTTCGAACTACAGGTCCACATCGCCGACGTGAGCCACTACGTCCGCCCGGCGAGCCCCATCGATATCGAGGCGCGCCTGCGCGGCACGAGCGTCTACTTCCCCGATCGCGCTGTCCCCATGCTGCCCTTCGAGCTTTCCACCGGCATCTGCTCGCTCAATCCGCACGTCGACCGGCTGGTGCTGTCGGCGATTCTCGAGATCGACCGCCAGGGAGATCCCGTCAGCCACCGCTTCGCGCGCGGCGTGATCCGCAGCGCGGAACGCATGACGTATACCGACGTTCATCTGCTGCTCGAAGGCGACGCCGGTCTGCGCGACCGCTACAAGCCGCTGGTGGAACGCTTCGAACTGATGCGCGAACTGGCCGAAATCCTGATGCGCAAGCGCTACAAGCGCGGCTCCATCGATTTCGATCTCCCCGAACCGACCATCGAATTCGATGAATTCGGCATGATGACCGGCATCGGCCGCAGCCCCCGCAACATTGCGCATCGCATCATCGAGGAGTTCATGCTGGCGGCGAATGAGGCCGTAGCCGAGCATCTGGCGCGTACCGGCCACGCGGCGATTTACCGTATCCACGAGAAGCCCGACCCCGAGCGCGTGATGCAGTTTGAGGAAATCGCGGCGCAGTTCGGCTATTCCCTCGGCGTGGGCGCAATTCCGGTCGAGCGGCATCGCTATCGCGAGCGCAAAGCGCACGGCCGCAAGGTCTATAAAGACGTAACGCGCGCCGGAGATGTGGAAATTTCGTCCAAAGCCTATCAGCGCCTGGTGGCGAAGATCGAAGGCACGCCGGAGGAGCGCATTTTGAGTTACCTGATGCTCCGCTCGCTCAAACAGGCGCGCTACAGCGAAAACAATGACGGCCATTTCGCGCTTGCGGCGTCGCATTACACGCACTTCACTTCGCCGATTCGCCGCTATCCGGACCTCATCGTCCACCGGCTGCTGACCGCATCGCTCGAACACCGCGTCTATTCGAATGAGGGCGAACTCAAGGCCATCGCTTCGGAATGCTCGCTCACTGAGCGCCGGGCGGCCGACGCGGAACGCGAACTGGTCGAGTGGAAGAAGGCGAAGTTCATGGAGGGCCGTGTTGGCGAGGAGTTCGATGCCCTCATCATCAGCGTGCAAAAGTACGGGCTGTTCGTTGAGCTCACCCATCTTTTCGTCGAGGGCCTGGTCCCGATTGACACCCTGCCCGGCGATCGCTATACGTTTCAGGAAAACGTGCGCAGGATCGTGGGCCAGCGAACGCGGAGGGAATTTTCCATCGGCGACCGCGTGAGAGTGATCCTCGATCGGGTGGATCCGATCGAACGGAAGCTGCAGTTCGCGATCATCGAGCCGAAGCCGAAAGCGAAAGCGGATCGCAAAAAAACAAAAGCGAAGAAAAAGAGCAAATGAAGGCCAGCGTGCGCGTGATTCACTGGAATGCCGAGGAAGCGAAGCCGCTCATCGAATCCATTCGCGGCGCGGGCTACGAAACGCTCTACGAGCACGCCGGTGGACCGGCAGTAGTACAAGCTACCCGCAGGCCTCCGCATCCCGCGGCCATCGTCATTGACATGACGCGCCTGCCCAGCCACGGACGCGAAGTTGGCGTTGCGTTGCGAAACTCGAAAGCCCTCCGCGCGACGCCGATCATCTTCGTCGACGGGGAAGGCGAGAAACTCGAAAAGACGCGTGAGCGCGTGCCCGGAGCCTGTTTCTGTTCGCGCGCGCAGCTCGCCCGTACCTTGAAGAAGGCGATCCGTGAAGCCGAATCGACGGGTGAACTGCCGCGCGCCACGGCGCAGATGGATCTCTATCGCTCACGCTTTACGTACGAGAAGCTCGGCGTAAAACCAGGTTCATCGCTCGGCGTGGTCGATCCTCCGCGAGATTACCTCGCCGCTCTCGGACCTCTACCCGAAGGCGTGGATATTGTCGAGAACCCCGAATCGCCGCAGAACGTAACCCTCTGGTTCACCTACGAACTCGATCCCTACCTTGAAGCGCTGCGGCGCATGCGGTCGCTTGCGGACCGCACTCGCCTCTGGGTCGCGTGGCGCAAGGGCGCGAAGAACGGCCTCACGCAGAACTCCGTCCGGGAATGCGCGCGCGAAGTCGGCCTGGTGGATTACAAAATCTGCGCGATCGACGGAAACTGGAGCGGCATGGCGTTCGTGCGCAGAAAAGCGTGAGCAGCCGCATCCTGCCGCGCTCGTTCTATGCGCGCGACGCCGTAACGGTTGCGCGCGAACTTCTCGGCAAAATCGTCGCGCATGGCGAGACGGCGGGCATGATCGTCGAGACCGAAGCCTATCTCGGCGGCGACGATCTTGCCGCGCACTCGGCGGCAGGCATTACGCCGCGCACGCGCGTCATCTTCGGGCCGCCGGGACACGCCTATGTTTATCTCTCTTACGGCATGCATGATTGCCTGAACATCACGGCCGAGCGGGAGGGTGAGCCGGGATGCGTGCTGATCCGTGCTCTGGAACCCCTTGAAGGTCTTGACATCATGCGCGCCCGCCGCCCCGGAATCCGAACCGACCGCGATCTTACTTCCGGCCCGGGCCGGCTGACGAAAGCTCTGGCGATCACGCGCGCCGATAACGGCGTTGACGTAACGCACGGCGACCTTACCGTCCGCAGGCCTGAGCACCAGCAGCATTTCGAGATCGACGTGACCCCTCGTATCGGCATCACCAAATGCGCCGACTGGCCGCTAAGGTTTGTGATTCGCGGGAACAAGTACGTGAGCCGGTAAGATCGACCAGGCATTACCGCTTAGCTCAAGCAGTTCGAACCGGCGTTACTGTAAGTTCATGTAATCTTCAAGGTAATCCGAAACTGTACACGTTCGAGTTATGGTCGACCGCGTACACTCGCCCGTCCGACACCGCGAGTCCGCTGAAATGTACCCACGTCTCCATCGCGCCGCCACTGTTGAACAGTTCCTTCCCGGTCTGCAGATCGAGCGCTTTCAGCACCGCCGGATGGGTATTCAGGAGCCGCTTCGCTTCCCCGCCACGCTGCACCTCATTCGCGCCTGTCGATAACGCAAACACCACGCCGTTGGCGATCACCGGTGGATCGGGCATATCGAAGTCGCCCGATATCCATGCGGGTTCCAGCACCGGTGCGCCGCGCGGATCGGCCGCCACTTTGAACGCCATGATGCTGCCGTGCGGATTCTCGCCGTTCGTCTGCGGAAACTTCGGCGCCGCGGCGGAGGGCGGGCCGCCCATCGGAACCAGCAGCCATGTATTGCCGTCCAGATCGCGCGTTGTCGAAATCCCACCCCAGATCCCAAGACCTTCGCAGCAGACCGCCTTGTCATTCCCGAGGCGCGGCGTCGTATAGAGCGTTGTCTGATGGTCCGCCCCGCCCAGTTTGTCGGCGTCGAGCAGGTAGACCACTCCTTCTTTCGCTCCCGCGGCCAGCAGGTTACGGTCGTGCCATCCGAAATAGACCGGACTCGCGGCGCCCAGATCGAAATCCTTGCGCCGTATATATTGCCAGTTCACCGGCAGAAAGTAATCCGCGATAGTCAGGTCCTTCTCCGAAATCGCAATCTCGGTGTCCGAGTAATCTCCTGCAATCGGATCGAAATAGCCGTCCGCCGTTCCCCCGTAAATGCGGCCGTTGGTTCCGACGATTGCCCCGCCGCGTCCCCAGATACCCGCTGTATCGGTATTCGAAAGCAGCATCTGGCGAATCACGGGATGATGCCGGTCCCGCACGTCCACCGAATAGAATCCGGAAAGCGCTGCGCCGCAACCCTGCGTCAGCACGGTATAGAGAACGCCATTTACAAGATTCAGACTCCAGCTTTTCGCGTAAGGAGATACGAACTGCACCGGGCCGTACCGTACCTCGCCGCTCCCCAGATCAAGACCATATAGAAATCCATCGCCGGCAATTACATAGAGGTTATTGGTCGACTTATCGATCACCGGCGTCGCAGTAATCCCGTTCGGGCAGAGAAACGTTCCCTGATAACCACCCTTGCCCGGCAGCACTCTGTACTTGAACGTGTGGGTCCACAGAACGTCGCCTTTCTCGGCGTCGAGCGCGAACACCGTCCCGGTGATCCCGGCCACGTACACCACGCTGCGCACGCCCCTGCTGGTCGAAATGTGGCTGGCAACCACCGGCGCTGTCAGCGCCGACAAGCTGTACGATTGATTCTCGAGCTTCGCTTTCCACTTGAGCTGCAATTGCCCCGCATTCTCGGGACTCAGCTTCGTTTCCTCAAACGCCCAGTTCGTGCGCTGCGGATCGTGACCGT
>DAIDJK010000142.1 GCA_027450225.1 Bryobacterales bacterium
GACGTCTTCATGCGCGACGAAAATGTCCACCGCACCACGAGCATTTTCAACCGCGTACGGTTGCACATAGATGAAGCCCAAGCTGTTCCCTGGCAATGCTCTCTTCAAACCAAGGAGCGTTTTTCCCTCAGCCACATTCTCGACGGCATCCACGCCGTGTATCCTCAACGGGTGTGCTTCGCACTCCCGCTGAAGTTCACAGCGCCAGTCGTGTGCCATTCGCAGTGTCGTCATTCAGCTCCGATGTGTAACCCGAAGCACATCCTACCAGCCGAGGGTGGCCGGCCGGCTCGCAAAAATATTGGCGCCGGGGAAGTCCTTCAGCGCGTTGGTTTTCTCCTGCCGTAGGCGGCGCGGCGCTCCCCCGTCGATTCACATTTCCACAAACAGCCAGCCGCCGACTACTGGTTCCCCTACAGGAACTACTTGTTTATACGCCCCCAGAATGCCGAACATACGCCCCCACAATGCCGGAAGAGTCGACTGAAAGCGCCCCTTCTTTGCCGACGAAAACTCGACGATCCATAGGCACGCGCGCCGAAGCGTTCGGCATTCTAGGGGCGGCTGACCCCAGCCTGACTCGCGCCAATCTGACGCAAGCGCCCCCAGAATGCCGAACCATGCGCAACGCTTGCGCCCAACTCCCCGCGTCACGCGCCACCAATCCCGCGCCTTACAGGACAGAGGAGATCATGGAGAACACTTCAAGCATTCTCACGATCCGCGAGGTCGCGCAGATCCTCCGCTGCTCGAAGGCGCACGTTCAGAACGCACTTCATGGAAAGGTTCCAGGCTTGCCGAAGCTCACTCACCTGACCATGGGCCGCCGCAAACTCGTGCGGCGCGATTGGCTGGAGCAGTGGCTGGAGACCAACAAGACCCGATAGTATGGCCCTATGTTCAGTTTTGCCGCTGTGGACGCAGGAAAGGCAGTGATGAATGCGTCGAAAGCGATTTCAACGCGGTTCCCTCAAGAGCCGCAAACGGAAAGGAAAAAATTACTGGTATGCCCAATGGAGAGAGCAGGGCAAGCCCAAATCGAAAGAACTGGGTCTCTGCTCGAAGATGGACCGGGTCAAAGCCGAACGGCTGCTTGCGGAGATTCTGAAGCCGATCAACGAAGGAGCCGAAAACCCGGAACGGACAACGTGGACCTTCGCGAGCTTCTGCGAACTGGTGTACCTGCCTGTTTGTCAGCGGCGGTGGAAAGCATCAACGGCTATGACTGAGTCCAACCGGATGGAAGTACATCTCGTCCGGCCGCTCGGCCCGAAGTTGATGCGCGACATCACGCGCGAAGAACTCCAGCGTTTGCTCGATAAGCAGGCGGAGGAGAGCGGCCGAAGCATGGTCGATCATCTTCGCTTCCGGTTACGTTCGATTTTCACGCTCGCGATGAGCGAGGGTGTCGTCGATCGAAATCCGGCTGTCGCGCTGTACACTCCGCGGCAGTACCGCGAAGGCCGGGCGCGGGAGGTGCTCACTCCTGAGCAGGCCGCGATCATGATTGGAGCGTTGGATCTCCGAGAGCGGGTGATCGCGCGTCTGGCCACTTGGGAAGGCATGCGTCCGGGCGAGATTCTGGCCCTTCAACTCGGCGATCTGGACGATGATTCCGTCTGGGTCCGTCGCCGGGTATACCGAGGTGATGTCGATGACCCGAAGACGAAGCGATCAAACCGCCGCGTTGCGCTCACGGTCGGGACGTTAAGCCTGCTCGACATGTGGAAGCTGCGGCTGGCTGGATCAGCGGCGGAAACCTGGTTGTTCGGCTCGGAGAACGGGACGCCTCTGAGGCGCGACAATCTCTGGCGCCGATCCTTCTATCCGAAGCTGAAGGATGTCGGGCTGGAATGGGCCACCTTCCAGGTGATGCGGCGGACGTTCGCCACTCTGTCGAAGCAGGCTGGTATCGATGCTCATACGCGGTCGGCGCAGATGGGCAATACGGTGGACGTGAATGAAAACGAATACGCGGTTGCCACTTTCGAACAGAAGCTGGCCGCCATTCGCAAGTTGGAGTCAGTCGTCATCCAATGACGGCGCAGGGAGCGGTCGAATGTTGATGCTTTCTGAAACGAGGCTACGCGAGGAGATTTCAGGTTTGGCCGGAGGGTGCCGCTAACACCCTCCAGCCAGCTCCGCGAGGTGATCGGGAGCTTAAAGCAGTAATCGCAGTAATGCTGAGAACATGGAACGTTCCCAAGTTATTGAAAAGATGGAGCGGGAGACGGGGATCGAACCCGCGACGTCCAGCTTGGGAAGCTGGCATTCTACCGCTGAATTACTCCCGCCGCTTCAAAGATATGTTCAACTGGCTCCACGATAACACAAGCCGCTCCTGTCGACCGGCTTCAACGTTCGCCGATGTGGATATTCTGTTTGTCGAGCGTCGCGGCTGTCGCGCGATCCAGGTTTGCCTGCGCCTCGGCCCTGTCCGCACGGGCGCGCACCTCACGCGTTCGCGCGGCTATCAGATCCGTTTGGCGCTGCAGAACCAGAAACACCGTGGACGTGCCCGCCTGAAACTGGCGCTGCTCGCTCGCGTACTGCTCCTCCGCGTATTCGCGAGCGCTTATGGCGGCGTCGAGTCTTGCATGCGCTGAGGCCAGCGCCTGCACCGCATTTCGCACATCCTGCACAACAGCCAGTTCCACGGCCTGCCGCTGCGCAATCAAACGCTTGCCTTCCACAGAGGCAATGGCCTCGTTCGCCAGAGCCGTCCGGTTGCGGATGGGGATCGCGATATTCACGCCTACCGTCGCGCTGGAAAAGTTGCCCGTCGAAAGAGCACTCAGGCTCTGCGAATATCCGCCGACGAAAATCGGTGGAATCTGCCCGCTGCTGAAGTTGATGGGTGGAAGCGGCGCGAGACCGTTCAACGCCGAGAGCTGATTCAACTGGTTGGCAAAGGCCACGAAGGGCCCCGTGAACGGATTCGGCTGCGGTGGCAGCAGGTGCCCGGAGATGCCGCTCAGGCTCAATGCCGCGGTCACATCCACCTGCGGTTTTGCCTGTTCCCGGGCCAGGCGCGCATCGAGCTGGTTCGCATCGATTGACAGTCCCGCTTCGGCCAGTTCGGGTCTTGCGTTCAATGCGGCCGATATCGCTTCCTCGAGTTTCGGCGCCGCTTCCCCTCTCTCCGCTGTCTCCTCAGGAACCAGCGCCGTCGCCCAGATCAGATCGTCTTTGTCAGTGGTCATCAACGCCTTCAGAGCGTTCTCGGCACTGGTGAGCGCCTGTTGCGCAAGGAACACGTTCTGTTGAAAAGTGGCGATTTGGGTTTGGGTCTGGACTACATCAACGGGCGCCAGCAAACCCTGCTCCGCCTGTCTCCGGTTGCTCGCATCCTGCCGCTCCGCGAGGCGAACAGCTTCTACCTGCACATTCAGATTCAGATACGCATAGATGAGTTCGTCGTAATCCTGAACGGCCTGGGAGACCGTATCGATCAACCGTTGCCGCAATTGGGCATCGCTCATCTGCGCGTTCTTCCGGGCCGCGGCCAGCCGGTGGCGGTTCTGATCGAACAGCAGTCCCCGCCACAGCGGCTGCGTCAGATTCAAATTGATCGACGTCGGAAACTGCGGATTCAAGGTCATGAACGTGCTGTCAGTCGATTGCCGCGCGGAAGAAAAGTCGAGTTTCCATGTACCGCCGGTCGGCTCGAAGACACCGCTGATGTAGGGGTCCGCCACATATTCTTCCTGCGTCAGTTTGCCGTCGGCCGCGCCCCCAAGAATGGAAGTGATGGGCGTGACGCTTCTCATCCTTTGCAGACCCGCGCCGACCACAGGGTCGAAGTAACCCTTCGCCGCTCTGATATTCAGATACGATTCGTCGCGCGCCAGACGCTGTACCGCGATATCCCGATTGTTGGCCAGCACGCTTTGAATCACCTGATCGAGACTGATGTTCGCGCTGGTGAGAATTCCGATCCGCGCCGGAACTTCGAGCGGCTTCACCGCGGGCAACGAAGGGAATGGTGAAGGAACCTGCGCATTGGCGACGACGGCCGCAAACATCGTGACAGCCCAGCCTCGCTTCACAGCGCGTCTCCTTCGATCCGGCGCGCCGCCGCTGGAATCTTCTCCGTCTGGTCGCGCTTCGGAATCACGGAGGCGATCCGGGAGATGCCCCCTCCGATCCTCTTCACAAATGGGTACTCCTGAAGATCCTCGAAAAAGGAGTAAAAGACAGGAACGGCCAGCAGCGTCAGCAGCAGGCAAAGCGACTGCCCACCCACTACCAGCACGCCGATCGATCGATTCGTCGCAGACCCCGTCCCATTCGAGAGCACCAGCGGCAGCATGCCGGCGACGAGCGCGATCGTAGTCATCAGGATCGGCCGCAGCCTGTCCCGATTCGCCTGAATGATGGCGTCGTAGCGGGAAAGGCCCGCCGCCCGCAATCCATTGGTGTGATCGATCTGCAGGATGGCGTTTTTCTTCACGATGCCGAACAGCAGCAGCAAGCCGAGTCCGGAGAAGATATTTACGGTCTGATGCGCCACCAGCAGCGAGAGTATCCCGAATGGAATGGCGAGAGGCAGCGTAAGCAGGATCGTGATCGGATGCACGAACGATTCGAACTGCGCCGCCAGGACTATGTACATGAAGATGAAAGTGAGCGAGAACGCCAGCAGGAAGTAATAACCGGTGCGCGCGAGCTCCTTTGAAGCCCCGGTCATTCCGCCGTGATAATCCGAATCCATCTGCAGCGCATCGGTCGCCTGATTCAGATCGCTCAGAATGGCGGCCTGTGAGGCGCCGGGCAAGACGTTGCACGTCAGCGTGACCTGCCGCTGGCGGTTGATGCGGTTCACCGACGAAGGCCCCGTACCGGGAACGATGTCCACCACTTCATCAAGGCCCACCGATCCCCTCTTTGACGACGGAACCGTCATCTCGCGCAGCCCCTGCTCGTTGGTGCGGAACTGTTCTTCGGCTCGCACCCGGACATCGTACTGGTCATCTCCGGAATTGAACGTGGATGCCACCTGGCCCGCAACCAGCGTGTTGAGAGCCTGCTCGATATCCATCACGGAAACACCGAGATCGCCTGCGCGCGCGCGGTTGATCACCAGCCGGACTTCAGGTTTGCCGCTCCGCAAGGTGGTGTCCGCGTCCACGGCGCCGGGAATCTGCTTCAACTTCGCAAGCAGCGCATCGGAATACCTGGCCAGCTTGTCCAGATCCGGACCCTGGATGAAGTACTGAACATCGGCGTTGCTTTGATTTCCGCCCACGCCGGCAACCAGTTCCACGCTGGAATGAATCTCCGCCGGATATTGCCTCAGCAGAGCGCGCACGCGCTGCATTACATCCTGCTGAGTAACGGTTCGCTGGTCGATGTCTGTCAGCTTTACGTATATGCCCGCGTTGTTCACTGAGGCATCCGCGCTGTTGCCGTCCGTCATCAGGGTGTGCTCCACGCCGGGCAGAGCGCGAATATCGCGCGCAACTCTTTCGGCAACCGCGGTCGTCGCGGCCAGCGACGTGCCCTCCGGCGTCCTCACCAGCACGTTGAACTGCGATTGGTCGTCGGCCGGAAGGAAGTTCTTTCCCACCATCATGAACAGCGGAACAATGCTGAAGATGGTCAGTACGCTGAACACCAGCATGAGCCGGCGATGCGCCATAGCCCAGCGCAGCATGCGTGTATAGCGCACGTCGATCCAGTGAAAGAGTTTCGACTCCTTCGAAGAATGGTTATCCTCTCCATGCTTTTCCGGCGGCCGGATGAAGCGGGAAGACAGCATCGGCGTGAGCGTAAAGGAGACAAGCAGCGACACGGCGATGGCGAATGCCGCCGTGAACCCGAACGAGCTCATGAACCGGCCCACGATGCCGCCCATGAAGCCGACCGGCAGAAACACCGCCAGCAGTGAAAGCGTAGTCGCCATCACCGCAAGGCCGATCTCGCGCGTGCCCTCGATCGCCGCCTGGAATGGAGTCATCCCCTTCTCTTCCATGAAGCGGAATATGTTCTCGAGCACGATAATCGCGTCGTCGATTACGATGCCGACCATCAGGGTCAAAGCCAGCATCGTGATCTGATTGAGCGTAAAGCCCATGGCGGCCATCAGCGCGAAAGTGGAGACAATCGACGTCGGTATGGCGATGGACGCGATCAGCGTGGTCCGCCAGTTCGTCAGAAAGAGAAAGATGATGACGGACGCGAGGATGCTGCCCATCACGAGGTGATGCTGAATCGATTCCACCGCCGCGTTGATGAACACGGACTGATCGCCGATCACCTGCGTCTGCACATCCTTCGGCAGAGAGGGTTGCAGTTCCTGAAGCCGCTGCTTCACGTCATCGGCGGTGGCGACCGTATTCTCTCCGGATTGCTTCGCCACCGTCAGCGTCACTGAGGGGACACCATCGAGGCGCGCGGCCGTTACCGGCTCCACGTAGCTGTCTTCGGCGTAGCCGATATCCTTCACTTTCACCACATAGCCTTCGCGGTTCGCGATGGCGATCTGGTTGAACTGCTCCGGATCGGTGACGCGGCCCGTGGTGCGCACCGTGAACTCCCGCGCGCCTTCCTGCAGAGCGCCGCCGGGGAGTTCAAGATTCTGCTGCCGTAGCGCATTGAAGACGTCCGTGATGGTCAGGTTGTAGGCGCGCAGCTGGTCCGGATTCACCAGTATGTGAATCTCCCGGCGCGCGCCGCCCACAATAGTCACTTGGCCCACGCCCTTCGCGTTTTCGAGCTTCTGCTTGATCAGCTTGTCGGCGATCATGGTCAAATCCCGAAGCGAACGCGGCGCGGACACAACCACCTGCACCACGGGCTGCGCGTCGGGATCGAACTTCTGGACCACAGGCGTTTTCGCCGTCTGCGGCAGATCGTTTACGATCAGGTTGACCTTGTTCTGAACTTCCTGCGCGGCGACGTCGCCGTTCTTCGAAAGCTCGAAGGTGATGGTGACCAGCGACTGGCCTTCCGATGAAGTGGAACGTAATTCATCGATCTGGCTGATCGTGTTGACCGCGTCTTCCACTTTCTTCGTGATCTCGGTCTCGATCTCCTCTGGTGAAGCGCCGGGATCGGAAGTGGTCACGATCACGGTCGGGATATCGACCTTCGGGAACAGATCCACTCCGAGGGTCGCGTAACAGAAGATTCCCACCACCACCAGCGACAGAATCAGCATGGTGGCAAACACGGGACGCTTGATGCAGAGCTTTGCGAGTCCGTGCACTGGCTACCTCCCCGACCCGATGCGCGCGCCGTCGTACAGCTGGCTTTGGTTGCTGGTGATTACTTCCTCTCCGGCGGAGACGCCGGACAGGATGCGAACCAGAGCGGGATCATCCGAGTTTCCGAGTGCGGCGACGCGCAGGCGCGCGTGACCGTTCTGCGCTACGAAGATCTGGTTCGAATCCGTGGTCTTGTCGCGAACCACGGCTGCGCGGGGCACGAACAAGCCTTCCACGGCGCCCGGCAGCATCACGCGCGCGGTGGCGAACATGCCAGGCTTGAGCGCGGCATCCGGGTTGTTGAAGCGCGCTTCGAGGATGAAGACGCGCGAATTCGGATCCACGGACTGGTTGATGGCGATCACCTTGCCTTCGAAAGCCCGCTGTGGCCACGCCGACACATGCGCCACCACGCGATCTCCCAGTTGCGCCATGGCGGCGCGCTGCTCCGGCGTCTGGAGATCCAGTTTCAGGGTTCCGATCTTCACCACGGTCGCGATCTTGTTGGTGAGCGCAACGTATTCCCCGGCGGCAACGGGCCGCGCCGTAATGTAGCCATCGAACGGGGCGCGGATGGTGGTATCGTCGAGACCTTTCTGCGCCTGCGCCACTTGGGCTTTCACGTTGTCGAGGCTGGCGCGGGAGGACGAGACGAATTCATAGTTCTGCCGCGCGCCGTTGGCCGCGGCTTCATATTGCTGCTTCATCGCGTGCGCCTGCGCTTCGGCGGTTTCCTGCTGAGTGCGGGCCTTCTCGTAAGCGCTTCTCGAAACATCGCCGCTCGCCACCAGATTGGCGTACCGCTGCGCGTCGGCCGCCGCCATTTTTTCCTGGGCGAGCGCCGACTGGTAGTTGGCCAGCGAAGCAGCGACCTCGGGAACCTTCCCGGGATCGAAATCGCCGCTGGTCCATCCGATGCGGGACTGCGCCTGACGAACCGCGGCGGTGGCTTCTTCCAGTTGAGCCTTCGCCTGGTCGAGCTTCAGTTGCGCGTCCCGATGATCGAGTTCGCAAATCACCTGGCCCTGGCGCACCCTCGCGCCCACGTCAACCGGCGTCGCAATCACCCGGCCCGCCACCGGCGGCGCGATGTCCGACGTTTCTTCCGCGACAAACGAACCCGTTTCTTCAAAATCCGACGGAACCTGCTTCGAGATCACGGGAGCCGTACTCACCGGAACCGGTTTCACTGCGTCCGGTGAAGTAGCCTGCACCACGGTTGGCTTCGTTTGGCAACCCGTCAGGGCCGCCAGTCCCACGCCCGCTCCGATCACCACTGGAACGAATAACCTCATTCCCTGCCCCCTCTTATGCCGTTCAAAACGATTCCCACCAGGTCTCCCACCGCGCGTTCGTCATCCACTTCGCCGCCGCAGCCGAACATGTACCGCTTGGAGGCGTAAAACTTGATGGCGCCCAGCATCGCGCAAAGGATCAGCTCCGGATCGCAACGCACCCACGCGCCTGCCTCCTGCCGCCTCGTCACATAATTGTGCAGGCGCTCACCGATCGGCTTCGCGATGTCGTTCTGGTGCATGACCGCCAGTTCATTGCCTTCGAGCGCCGCGTACATCATCAAACGTTCGTATTTTGGGTTCGTTCGGCTGAATTTCAGCAGAGACCCGATCAGCAGCCGGACGACGCCCTCATCGTCGTTGCGGTCCATCAGGACCTGCATCTCCCGAATCCAGTCCTCCGTCTCGGCTCGCGAAAACATCTGGCTGACGATGGCCGAATAGAGATCCTGCTTGGTGGCGAAATGACGGAAAATAATGGCCTCCGTCACCCCCGCGGCAGCCGCAATCTCTTTGGTCGTGGTTCCGGCAAATCCTTTTTTTGCAAAAAGATCGATGGAAACCTCGATCAATTGACGTCGCCTGTCGTCGGCGGCCATTCGCGGATGGCCGCTCGCTTCGGCCATGGCCGGTGCTCGCATGGGGCTATTGTAAGTGATTACTTACTTACAGCACAAGCACGAACAGCGCAAAATTCGCGCGCCGCACGGCAAACAAACGGGCTGCAGGGCCAACAAATACATGGCTACCCTGTGACCGGGCGCCGCGCCGGGCGCTGATATAAGCTCATGAAGTGGAAAATCGCGGCGCTGAATCGCCGATGCCTCGCAAACCGGCGTGGCTGCTCACCTCTTTGGGTCTCTTCACCATTTGCGCGGCGCTCGCCGTCACGATCGCTGTGGCAAATCAGAAAGAACGCGCGCACGAGCAGGACGAAGAGCTCGATTCAGTGAAAGTTTCTCCTCAAACCCAAAAGGTAATTCTCGAAAACGCGTTCGTGCGCGTGATCGACGACCGCATTCCCCCCGGGGTCTACGAACCCAAACACAGGCACGCTCACGGGGTGACGATAGCCCTTACCGACTACGAAATTGAACAGAAGAATTACGCCACCGGCAAAGTGACCCGGTCACACCGGCGTGATGGAGAAGTGAACTGGTCGGAAGCCGTCGTCCACGATGTCCGCAACGTGGGCGCAACGCCATCGCACGCCATTCGCATTGAACTGAAATACTGACGCGCCGCGGCGCAGTCCGGTACGGCCGCAGCGTTTTATTTGATGGGCAATGGCTCAGACAGCGTGGTACGCACGGCGGCCGGCAGCTTGTCGGCGTTCGCGAGCAGGAGGCTCACCTGCCAGAGTTGCGTGTCGCTGAGCGATGACTTGAAGCCCGGCATTCCCGTGAGCCGGATGCCGTTCGCGGCTTTCCAATATGTCACGCCCGCGGGATCGTCCGTAACACCTTTGCCTTTGAACAACTGCGGCACTTTCGGGAACATTCCCTGCGCGATAGCGGTTTCAGGCTGCCCTGGCAGCCCGTGGCAAACGGCGCAGTTCTCGCGATAAACCGTTGCGCCGGCCGCGTAGCTGGCGTCATCCGCGGCTATGGGCGAATTCTTCGGCGCTTCCTTGTTCACCACGGCGTCCAGCGCCATGTGAGCAATGCTGGTTTCAAATGGAAACGGCCCCGAAGCGGTAGCGACCGGAAAATATCCGCCCGCCAGATACAGGTAACCGCCGACGGCGATTACCACGAAGGCCAGCACAAATCCGATGATCAGGTTACGCACGTAACCTATGCTATACGCTCATCTGCGATACGCTCATAGCGGCGCTATGCCACTTGGGAGTTTCCGCGCGGGCGCCGCCCTGCCTTCGCGGCCGGTTTCCTCACGCTCTGCTTCCCGGCGTCTGTCCCGGCCCGCTCACCCGCTTCAGCACGCGCCAGTTCTTCGGGCCGCTGACTCCACTCTTTCCAGAGATGCGCCATGCGGCGAGTGAGCGCTTTCGGCTTCTCGTCATAGAGACGCGCGCCCAGCGACAACGCATTTTCGCGGAGTTCCTTCTGGCGCTTGTCGATGGCATCGAGCGCCGCTTCCACGGTCGGGGCCTCACCGAAACCGGCCGGCTCGGCGGCGATCAGGCTGCGCAGCACGAAAAGATTGTGATCGTCGCCAAGCCAGGTCTCCAGATCTTTCAGGCTCTTCTCGCGGGCCTGCATTTCATCGCTCCACAAAGGCTCGATCAACCGCGTGTGGTACCAGTGATCCTTCACGCGTTTGCGCCACTCGTGGAAGCGTTGCGGAGTCTGTTCGCGCGCCGCGAGTTTCATCGCCTTGCGTCCGCGGCGGTAACGATCTTCAAGGCCGGGAGCGATGGCCGCGAAGCCGGTGGTTTTGAGCGGCCACGTTTTTACCCGCCGCGCAAGCCGCTTCAGCGCGATCGCAGCCTCTTTGATGACGCTGTCGCGATCTTTCGCGGCGTCGGTCCGTTGCTTTCGAGCCATCAGCGCGTCGCGCACGGAACCGAAGCCGGCGGCGCCGGGCAATTCGTCGAACGTTTCGATGATCGCCGCCGCATCGCGAATCTCGGAAAGCTCGGCCGCGATGCCTCGCATGGCCGCATTCTCTTTCCGGTAGACCGGCCCGATCTCTGTCTGCACCAGCCGCAGAACCGCCCGTATTTTCTTAAGGCTCTTTCGCGCCTCGTGAACTGCCTCATCCGGGCCGCCTTCCTTCTTCCGGGCCAGATATTCGCCTGCATGGTCCACCTGCTCGCGGACGATGCGGCGCACGGCCTTCGAAACGGCTTCCCCGGCCTCGAGACGGTAACCCATGCAACGCGATTGTAACAACTTTAGTAAATGGAGCGGATCGCGCCGCCGTCCACGGCGACGGTCGAGCCCGTGATGTAGGCGGCATGGCTGGAGGCGAGAAATGCCACCAGCGCGCCCAACTCCTCCGGCTGGCCGACTCGCCGCGCCGGAATGCTCTGCGCGATATCTTCAAGGCCGGCCCTTTCATCCATGCCGCGATCGAGCCGCTGCTTCAGCGAAGTCTGTCGCACCCGGTCCGTCAGGATGATGCCGGGAGCGACGTTATTCACCGTGATTCCGAAGCCGGCCACTTCATCGGCCAGGAGTTTCGCTGACCCGATCACGCCAAGCCGCGCTGCCGTGGAAAGCACCGATCCGGGCAGAACGCTCTTTGTCCCGAGGCTGACGATGTTGATGATTCGTCCCCAGCGCCGCTCCTTCATTCCCGCGAGCGCCATCCGGGAAAACCGTACGGTGCTGAGCAGGTTCATTTCGAGCGCGCGTTGCCACTGCTCTTCGCTGAAGGATTCGAAGGGCCCGAACGGCGGTCCGCCGGCGTTGTTCACCAGGATATCCACGGCGCCAAAGGCTTCCACCGTGGCGTCGAACGCCTGTTTCGACTGAGCCGCGTCGGTGACGTCAACCACTGCGGCGCGCACGTCCGCGCCGGTGGCGACGCGGATCTCGCGAGCCGTCTGCTCAAGGCGGGCTCCGTCGCGCGAGGCGATCATCACGCGCACGCCTTCCGCGGCCAGCGCGTGGGCGGAAGCGCGGCCGAGGCCCTTGCTGGCCGCCAGAACCAAAGCTGCTCTGCCCGCGATTCCGAGATTCATTCGCAGCTATTTGTCTTCTATTTGTCTTCTGCCGCCGGCGCGGGAACTCCCGAAGCCGGCGGCGCCGCCGGTTTTTCCGGCGCGCGTCTCCGGCCCGAGAGCGCTGCCACCACTCTTTCGGTAATCTGGTCGATCATCACGGGCATGGCCGCATCCAGCGCGACTGTGACGGCTGCGCGAATCTGATCGGGCTCGATGACGACGACCGACCGCATGGAACCGCCGGGCGGATTCACCGCGCCTCGCGCCTGCTTCGCCACGCCGAACCGGCTGACCGCCTCCAGAAGCACGCTCGCCTCGAACGGCTTCTTCAGCACGCCATCGGCGCGAACCCGCTCCACGGCCTTATCGTCAACCGGCTCGACCGCGCCCGCAGTGAGCAGGACCGGTTCGCCGCCGTGGCTCTTCACATACTCACAGACTTCGTAGCCGGAGACCTCCGGCATGGAGATGTCCGCAATGATGATGTCCGGCGCTGCTTCGCTCAACCTCAACAGCGCCACACGGCCGTCGCTCACCGTGATGACTTCATGGCCCTCATCGCGGAGAATCCGCTCGCCCATCCGCTGCGCGTGCGGACTGTCGTCGGCGAGCAGGATGCGGCTCATTACTGCGCGGATCCCGACGCCGAAGCGGCCGCCGGCTGACCCGCGGAAGCGGGCTGCGAACTGGATGCGGGCTCCGCGGCATTCTTCTGCTTCGCGTTCTTCTGCTTTTTCGCCGCCTTCTCCTGCGCCTTCTTCAGCAGCTTGAGCTGTTGTTTGGTCAAAGGATGATTGGTCGGCAGGGGCTGATTCTGCGCAGCGGCGGATTGCGTTCCGCCCTGCGCCGCCGGTTGCCCGTTCGAGAGAACGCTGGCATGCTGCTCACCCTCTCCGGGCGTCGCCGGGGTTCCGTTCTGCGCGCTGAGACGGGCGTCCTGGCCTTTGTCGAGCGCGCTCGTATCCGTGCCTACCGACACCGTTACGTCAGACACGCCGGTCTGCCCGCCGCTGGCCGATTCCGGAACGCTGACCGGAACATTCGGGCGCAGCGCCTTCATCGAAGGATCGCCCGTTTTGGCCGCCAGATGTACATCCGGCTTTCCGCTGAACGGACCGATGATCCGGCTGAGATAACCTTCTTTGGTCCGGTTCTCGATCTCGTACTTCATCCGCGCCACGGCATCCGGATCCGCTTTCGGAATCGGCTGCTTCAGTTCAGCCAGGCGATCCTTTGCCTCATCGGCATGCGCGCTGAGCGGGTAGTCTTTCAGAATGCGGCTCAAAGCGTTCGCTTCTTCGGGCTCGAAGCGGTCTCCCATGCGTTTGTAGGAATCCGCCAGTTCCCAGAGCGCCTCATCCGATCCGCTGTACAGCGGATACTGCTGGGCGACGAAGGAAAGCCGGCTTGCCGCGGCCGGAAAGCTCCCCTTGTGGTGATAGAAATCGCCGGTGCGGTACTCCTTGTCGGCGAGAACTTCCTGCACATTGCGAAGCATCTGTTCGGCGGGTTTGGCGAATTTCGAATTCGGAAACTGCACCATCACCTGTTTGCACTCGTCTTCGGCGCGCTGCGCCTGCGAGTTGTCGCGGTCCGCCTTCTCCATCTGCTTGTAGTGAATCTGGCAAACCCGATATTGCGATTCGGCCGATTCCGGCATGTTCGGATAGAAAAGGATGAAATCCTTGTACTCCGCTTCGGCCTGCGCCAGACCGTGGGCGCCGCCTTCGCGGTACCAGCTGTCGGCGATGGCGAGCTTCGCCTTGGCCAGATACTCGCTCGTGTCGTACGTATTGATGAGCGTGTTCAGCGTCAGGCGCGCCGCTTCGTAATTGCCGTGTTCGATGTTCTTGACGGCTTTATCGAACAGGATCTTGTCGGGCTGCAGCGTATCCTTCGTGATCGGCGTATCGTACTTCTTGTGATGGAAAAGTCCAGCCTGAAGCGATACGGCCGAAAGGCACGCCGCGATGAAAATGTATGACTTGCTGTAACGCATCAGATACCGTTTAACCTTAACTGACCTCAAACTGGGGACGCATTCCGGTTTCCGGCTGACGCTTTCAGCCCGATCCCCTGATTTTCAAACCCTGACTGCCGTAGCTCCCTCTGCCACGTGTTGCAGTTCCTTCACGGTTGCCGCAGGATCGGCACTATGGAAGATGTGAGAACCGGCCACCAGCCAGTCGCATCCCGCGCGCACGATTTCCGCTGCATTTTCGAGACTCACTCCGCCATCGATCTCGATGCGGAAATTATAATGATTCTCCCGCCGGATACGGTCGAGGCGGCGAATCTTCGCAAGCGCATTCGGAATGAACTCCTGCCCTCCGAATCCGGGATTGACGCTCATCACGAGGATGTAATCCACAAGATAAAGAACGTCCTCCAGCGCGCTCACCGGCGTAGCCGGATTGATCGCCACGCCTGCTGCTGCGCCCTTGCTCTGGATGTGCCGAATCGTGCGGTCCAGATGCGTGGCGGCTTCCTGATGAACGATCACCTGGTCCGCCCCCGCTTCGATGAACAGCGCGGCATATGTGTCGGGATCTTCGATCATCAGGTGAACGTCGAGGACGGAGCTGGTTATTTTCCGGATCGACTGAACGACAGGCGGTCCGATGGTCAGATTGGGGACGAAATGGCCGTCCATGACGTCGAGATGCAGCATACTCGCGCCGCCGCGCTCGACTTTGCCGATTTCCTCCGCGAGACGGGCAAAATCCGCCGAGAGGATCGAGGGCACTACCTTGGCCATTTCACCGCTAACCGAAAATGGTAGCACGCAACGGCGAAACCGCTGCTGCGCCGCGTGATATCGAGCAGCCATTTCCGCAAAGCCGAACTGCTGCCGGATTGCGCCGGCAGGTTCGCGGAACCACGCTTCACCAGGCTACGGGCTGCCCGTCGTAATTGAACCAGGCGCTGTTCTGCCGGGGCGTTATCTCCTCGATGATACGGACCATTCCGCTCACCGATTCCTCGGGCGAGAGCGTCGCATTTCTGCCGCCCATATCGGTGCGAACCCAGCCGGGGCTCAGAATGACAACCGTAATACCCAGCTTCGCGGCGTCCGCTGCATACGACCTCATGTACTGATTGAGCGCCGCCTTGCTGGCGCTGTAATGGTGCGGGAAATGGCCGTCGTTGCGCGAAACCGATCCATAGCCTGAACTGACATTGGCGAGTTTCGGGTTTGCGCCCCGGCTGAGCAGGTCCGTGAAACGCTGCGCAACCAACATGGGGCCGATACTGTTCACGCGGAAAATGGCGGCGGCTTCATCGGCCGTCAGCGATCCGAAGGTTTCTCCGCTGAACCTTCCGCCGACCGTCGAATAGATGCCGGCATTATTGATCAGGAGATCGAGAGCATCGATCTCGCGGCCGATCGCGCTGTGCGCCGCGTCAATCGACTTCTCGTCCGCGACGTCCAGCCGGACAGGAACCGTTCCCGGCGCGTCGACCGGATCGCCGTTCCGGCTGCCGGCAAAAACACGATCCCCGCGCCGCGCGTATTGTTTCGCGAATTCAAGTCCGAGGCCGCGGTTCGCGCCCGTAATCAGAATTCTCATCCAACCACTGGATTCGGGGCGACGCTGCCCGGTCGCAAGACCGCGGCGAAAAATCCATCTCCGGGGTCCGTGCCGGGAATCCGCCGCATGGTTCGTTCCAGCCGCGCGCCGGATGCGGCTATCGCTTCCGCCACCACATCTTCATTCTCTTCGCGTTCGAGCGAGCACGTGGAATAGACCAGCAGGCCATCCTCTTTCAACGCCGTGAGCGCATTAAGCAGGATCGCAATCTGCCGGCCATGGAGGTCCGGGATGTCTTCGGGTTTCAGACGCCACTTGATTTCCGGATTGCGGGCCAGCGTCCCGGTTCCGGAACACGGAGCATCGACCAGGATACGGTCGAACCGCCGTGCGAACGGGAGGGGGACGCGTCCATCCATCACGACGACGGGAATGCCGAGCGGGAGCAGCGTCTTCGCGCGGCTGAGGTGGACGTCGCAGGCAATGGCGGCAACTCCGGATTCCATCGCCTGCGCTGTCTTGTTACCCGGCGCCGCGCAGACATCGAGAAACGTGTGCCCCGGCTGAAGTTCGAGCAGCGGAACCACTGCCTGGGAACCGATGTCCTGAAAACGATACGGCCCGGGGTCGCCGGATTCGAGGAGATAACAGCCGGGGACGCCGGTTGGTTGAGCCCCTTCCGGCGCCGGGCAATGCGGTGGGACTCGAATGTACCGGCCTGCGCGCGCGAGGCTCTCCCGCGCAATGGACTCCGCCGCGGCCAGGCCAAATTGCGCCACCCAGCGTCGGAACAGCCATTCCGGCGTGGAGAAATGCTCATCTGACGCCGGACGCTCCCGGGCCGCCCGGCGCAGAATCGCGTTGACGAACGCTCCGGCGGACGATTTTCCCGCCCGGCGCGCCAGTTCAACGGAATCGCTGACGACGGCGTGCGCGGGTACCCGGTCCAGAAATCGGAGCTGGTACAGACCCATCTCGAGCGCGATTCGCACCGCGGAGTCCAGCCGCTCCACGGCCCGATTGGAAAGCGCCGCGATCAGGGCATCGAGTTCGCCCTGCCTGCGCAGCACGCCGAACGCGATTTCGGAGGCCAGCGCGGCATCGCGGGCGTCGAGATGAGCCGTCTTCGCCGCCACCGACTCTGCCGACCAGGAACCGCGCTCTACAGCCAGCAGCGCGCCGAACGCGGCCTGCCTTGCGGGAGCAAGCTTCATGCCGCAAGTTTAAGCGGAAGCCCGATGATAACCTGAGATTTGCAGACGGGGACGCGCAAAAGCCGCAGCTTTCCGCCCGCCGCCGGCATCCAAGCTACTGAAACCGGAATGTCTCTTGCCGATCAGCAATGTGTCCCCTGCCGGGGTGGCGTTCCTGCCCTGAAGGGCGCTGCGATCGGGAGTCTGCATGCACAGATTCCGGCGTGGGAAGTGGTGAACGAGCACCACCTCCGCCGCGAGTTCCGATTTCCGGATTTCAGGACTGCCCTTGATTTTGTGAACCGTGCCGGCGCCGTGGCCGAAGAGCAGGGCCACCATCCGGACCTGTTGCTCGGGTGGGGCAAGGTCGAAGTCACGATTTTCACGCACAAGGTCGATGGCCTGACGGAGAGCGATTTCGTTCTGGCCGCCAAAATCGATCGCTTGCAGTAACCAAACCGATTTCAATCCGCTGGGGAGAACAAATAAAAAGAATGTTGGGTGTAGGACAGAAATTTCCTGAGTTCGAACTGACCGCGACCGTTTCAACGGATCAGAAGAAGGCTTTCAAGAAGATTACGGCCAATGACTTCCAGGGCAAGTGGAAGGTCTATTTCTTCTGGCCGAAGGATTTCACCTTCGTGTGTCCCACGGAGATAGCCGCTTTCGGCAAACTGAATGGCGAATTCGCCGACCGCGACGCGCAGATTCTGGGCGGCAGCACGGATTCCGAGTTCGTCCACCTCGCGTGGCGTACTCACCATCCGGACCTCAATAACCTGCCGTTCCCGATGCTGGCCGATGTGAAACGCGAACTCTGCGAAGCCCTCGGCATTCTCGATCCGAACGAGGGCGTGGCGCAGCGCGCCACCTTCGTCGTGGATCCTGAGAACATCATCCGCTTCGTCTCCGTGAACGATCTTTCGGTTGGCCGTAACCCGCAGGAAGTGCTGCGTGTTCTGGATGCGCTGCAGACGGATGAGCTTTGCCCCTGCAACTGGCAGAAGGGCGAACCTGTCCTGCAGGTATGACCGGCGAGGCTTTGAACCGCGAAGCGGAGACCATGGAAACGCTGAACGCCGCGTTTCCGGATTACGCGCGCGACATCAAACTCAACCTGCAGAACGTGGTGAAGCAGGAAGAACTGACGCCACAGCAGGCGTGGGGGACCGCGGTGGCAACCGCCATCGCGGCCCGTTCCGAACGGGTGACTTCGGCGATTGCCGCCGAAGCCGCCCGCCATCTCTCGCCCGAAGCCCTGAACGCGGCCAAAGCGGCAGCGGCGGTGATGGGCATGAACAACATCTACTACCGCTTCCAGCATCTGAGCGGCAACGAGAGATACGCGCAGATTCCGGCTCGTCTGCGCATGCAGGTGATCCGTTCGCACGGTTCCGATCCTGTGGATTTCGAGCTCTGGTGCGCAGCGGTGTCGGCTGTGAACGGCTGTGGCTCCTGCATCGCCGCCCATGAGAAGGTACTGCTCGGAAAAGGCATCCCGGAAGAAAAAATCGCGGCCGCCATCCGGATCGCGAGCGTGATTCACGCCGCGGCAGTCGTGATGGACGCCGAAGCCGCTCTCGCGGGAAACGCCGAATAACTTCCCCGGCCGGCTCGCCGCTTACCGCCGCACGATCACTTCACGCAAACTTTCGCGCGTGAGGAAGAACTTCACCGAATCGAACTTCCCGAACACCTTTTCGAGATTGCGGTTGTTCACCACGGAACCGGTGGGCCGGATATCGCGCTCCGTAATCAGGATAGTCTTGTTGTCCATGATGCGGAACGTATGGGCGGGGGCTTCCACGGCCCGCTCGCTGGCCGAGAAGAACGCGAGCAGATAGGACTTCGGCCGCATCACCTCATAGAGCCGCTCGACGGTCGCATGCAGCAGCGCCGGCCCCATGAACTGGAGAGAATCCCACAGCAGGGCGCCGTCGAAGGTGTCGTGCGGGTAATCGAAGTTGGTGCGCAGGAAGTATTCGATCCGCCCGACGTTCGTCTGCTCCGCCGGATCGGGCCCAAACGCCTCATCGAGGCTGCGCATGATGTCCTGGGTATAGACCTTGTGCCCCAGATTGGTCAGAAAGTTGATGTTTTCCTGACTTGCCCCGGCGAGATCGAGGATCGATAATCCGACGATATCCCGAATATTGAAAAAAAATTGCTCGAGACCGCGGCTCTGGCGAGTCACGGAGACTTCTTTTTTTGGTGGTTTTCTGAGGGAAAATCCGCCCGGCGCGGCCGGATGGGAACTGCTTTCCGGAGAAACGGCGTCGCCCTCCTTCCGGAAGATCGAACGCAGCTTCTCCGGTAACAACCAGATTCCGCCTTTCGTCAGCGCTTCGCAGCGGCGGCGCCGCTGGCGGGAACGGTCATGGGTTCAGGCGGGCGCGGCGCGGCGACGGCGGGCGCGGGACCAGGAGCCGGCTTCGGCTCGGCCTTCTTGATGTCGATGCTGCCCTTGAACAGGGCTCCATCTTCAATGCTGATACGGGAGGTGGTGATGTCGCCTACCAGCTTCGCATCCTTGCGGATATCCACTTTGTCGCTGGCCTCCACGTTTCCCTGCACCTGCCCCAGAATCACGACCTCGCGTGCCCTGATGCCGGCCTGAACGCGGCCATTCGGGCCGATGGTCACTTTATTATCCTGCGACTCGATGGTTCCCTCGACGTCGCCATCGACGTACAAATCTTCTTTGGTGAAGATCTGGCCGTTGATCTTCACCGCCTTTCCTATCGTAGCCGTGTTTCGGGGTTCAGGGTCGGGCATCCTGTAGGGCGTAGATGACACTGGGGTAGGCTCCTTCCTTTGCTCTGGCGCGATGGGCGCGGGAGCCGGTGGCGCGCTGGCCGGTCGCGGCGCCATTGGCTCTTCTTTCTTGTTCCACATGCTCACTTCTAATCGGCCTCCAAATTATTCCTTAGTACGATTGCAGGTAATATAACCGCTCAATTCAGTCTATATGTACAACAGAACAAGGCGCAATTGCGACTTGTTTCACTCAACGGAAAAGTCTGGCTATCGCGAACGCCGCCGCAGCCGCCGCTCCACCGATCAGCGACGTCTCGACCCCGCCGCGCCAGATCGGAATCCCGGTGAACCGCGCCTTGAAGGCGCCAAAAGTAAATAATGCCACCACCGTGAGCCCAATGGAAATCGCCAGTGCGGTCGATACGTCCGGCGCGAAGAAGTAAGGGGCCAGCGGCACGAACCCACCACCGATGTAGGAGGCGAAGATGGTCGCCGCGCTTCGCGTGGCTCTGCCCGGATCCGGTTCCTCGAGCCCCAGTTCGTATCTCATCATGAAGTCCACCCAGCGCTTTTCATCCGAGCAGACGAAATCCACCAGCGGCTCCTGTTCCGCTTCACCCATGCCCCAGGAGGCGAAAACGCTGGCGACTTCGGCGCGTTCCTGCTGCGGCATGTGGCGCGTCTCGTGAATTTCGCGCGCCAGCTCATGATGATAGTGCTCGCGATCCGTGCGCGCCGCCAGATAACCACCCAGGCCCATCGCGATGGAACCGGCCGCGATCTCGGCCAGCCCCGCCAGAACCACAACCTTCGGGGAAAGACTCGCGCCCGACAATCCCGCGGCGAGCGCGAACGGAACGGTCAGCCCGTCCGATACGCCGATGACGACATCCCGGACCGCGTCGCTGGCGCGGAAATGTCTTTCGATATGGACACTCGCCATCGCTACAGCATAGCGGCGCGCGGGAGCCAGGTCCAGTACTCATGGCGCATGCTGCGTAACCGGCAAAGGCAAAGATCTCGCGTTCGCGTCCTTCACAACGATGCCATCGGGCGACACCGGCCATATCCGCGCCTCTTTCCCTTCGATCTCGACTGAAAGAAACTGCCGCGCGGCGCCCCATCCCGCGATGTGAGCGCGGCGCATATTCCGGCGCACGTCGCCTGTTCTCAGTTCTCCTCCGGACCCACTCACTATATAAAGGATGCCGCCGGTCGTAGGCGCATCACTGTACTGAAAATTGTGTTCATGGCCGCTGAAAACCAGCCTGACACCGGTTCTGTCGAAAAGCTGCACCCAGTGCCGCAGTTGATTGTACGAGCTTCCGTGGCTCGGCCCGGCGTTATAGATCGGATGATGGAAGTAGGGGATTTTCCA
>DAIDJK010000143.1 GCA_027450225.1 Bryobacterales bacterium
CGTACCGTTTTCTTCGGCGGCTTTCTTGCCGCCGCACTGATGGCCCAGACGCCGGCGCAGGGTCCGTCGCCGAATGGTCAGAATCCGCCGGCGCGGCCGCGGCGTCCGCCCAATCCGACGCGCGATCCGCATACCGCGGGATATGTGAACGCGAAGGAACTGCCGGATGGGCAGGTTCCATCTCCCGACGTGGATGGCAATTTCATCATCGGCCCGACGCACAATCCGGCGCCCGAGATGACGGTGCGCGACGGCGTTCCGCAGGGGACGGTGATCACGTTCGACATGTCGTCGGCGGACAGCAAGTTCTATCCGGGGATCGCGCGGGAGCCGGGAACGTTCGGCCGGCCGGACCCGGATCACCCGGGACAGATGCTGGTGAACAGCCATCCCGCGCCCTATACGCGGCACGTGGCGGTGTACGTTCCGAAGCAGTATGTGGCGGGAACGGTGGCGCCGTTCATCGTGGGAGCGGACGGGCCGGACAAGATGCTGTTCCCGGCGCTGGACAATCTGATTGCCGAGCACAAGGTTCCGGTGATGATCGCGATATCGATCGGCAACGGGAGCGGCGATGCGCAGGGCAGCGAACGCGGGCTCGAATACGACACGATGTCCGGCAAGTACGCCGAGTTCGTGGAGACCGAGGTGCTGCCGCTGGTGGAGCAGAAGGCGAACGTGAAGCTGACGAAGGATCCGGACGGGCGCGCGACGATGGGCGGGAGTTCAGGCGGGTCGGCGGCGCTGATTATGGCCTGGTATCATCCGGAGCTATATCACCGGGTGCTGACTTACTCCGGAACCTATGTGAATCAGCAATGGCCGTATCATGCGGATACTCCGCACGGCGCGTGGGAGTTTCATGAGCACCTGATCGCGGACAGTCCGGTGCTGCCGCTCCGGCTGTGGCTGGAAGTGGGGGACCGCGATAACTATATGAACCGGGATAACTATCACGACTGGGTGCTGGCGAACGAGAACATGGCGAAGGTTCTGGCCGCGAAAGGCTATCACTACCAGTTCGTGTTCGCGGAAAACTGCGGACATACGGATCGGACGGTGAAGGCGGAGACGCTTCCGGAAGCTCTCGAATATGTGTGGCAGGGTTATTCGGCGCCGCAGACGCAGGCAAAGGCGGAGCAGCGTTGAAGACGACGGCCGCGGCGATGGGACTCGCGCTGATGGCCGGAATGGCGGCGGCGCAGAGCCGGCCCGCCATTACCGGCATCTCCCACATGTGCCTGTATTCGGGCGATGCGGCGGCGAGCGACCATTTCTACGGCCATATTCTGGGCGCCGCGAAAGCGGAGGACCCGTTCGACGCGAAGGGCGTGCGGTATTACTTCAGCCCGGCGCAGTTCGTGGAGCTTGTGCCGCTGCCGGGCGAACATTCGATCAGCCGCATGGCGTGCGTCGCGTGGAATACGGAGGATGCGGGCGCATTGCGGAAGTATCTGCAGTCGCGCGGCGTGGAAGGCACGAGCGATGTCCGGTCCGCATCGGACGGCGCGCGCTGGTTCGAAGTGAAGGATCCGGAAGGCAATCTGGTTCGATTTGTGCAGCCGGGGAACGCGTTCACGATGCCGGCGGACGCGAAACCGATCGGCACGCATATTATCCACGTCGGATACCTGGTTCATAACCGGGCGGCGGAAGATCACTTCTATCGGGAAATTCTTGGATTCCGGCCTTACTGGTTCGGAGCCAAGCAGCCGGGCAGCGTGGACTGGATTTCTCAGCAGGTACCGGACGGGCACGACTGGCTGGAATACATGATGGTGGGCGACGGGTCCGATGTGCCGCCATCGAAAGTGGACCAGCGGCAGCTTGGGGTGCTGAACCATTTTTCCATCGGGGTTCCCAATATGGAACAGGTGGTGGACACGCTTTACCGGGAGGACCGGCTGAGCGGCCGATATGACGGTCCCAAGATCGGACTGGACAGCAAGTGGCAGTTCAACTATTACGATCCTGACGGCACGCGCGTGGAACTGATGGAATTTCAGCCGGTAAGCAAGCCGTGCTGCTCGCCATTCACCGCCGATAGCCCGACCAACTGAATCCGGAATCAGCAGCCGCGCTATCTTCAGCGGCGAGCCTCCCGCATCCGGCGCGTATTCCCCTGCATCAGCCTGGGCTGTTGCGGGTGAAAACGCGCGCATGCTATTGTTCCTCAGTATTCTGAACCGACCAGCCTGACGCCGCGCTTACACCTGCCGGGTGGCAACCAGCATTCTCGCCGCAGATTGCTTCTGGAGACAACTGCATGATTGCGAAACGATACTTACTTGCAACTGTACTGTTTTGTGGAGCGGCTTTTTCGGCGGAACCGAACTTCCCTCCTTTCGATATTGGCCAGACGCGCCGGATTCCGGAGCAGGAAGCGCGCTCCTCCGTGCAGGCCGAGGCGACTTTCGGCAGCACGGCGAGGCTGAGTTCGACAGCCGCCGCATTGCCCGTGTGGACTTACTCGATAAAGGCCGCGCAGGACGGGAGAACTTATTCCGGCCAGATTGTGGGCCAGAACCCCGCCACTTCCGGAACCACGACGACCGTACCGGTGGTGATGGTCCCGGTTATCTTCCGGATTGTGCAGGGCGGGACTACTTACAGCTTCGATCCGACATCGCGCGATTCCGGTTGTCTGGGCGGCGCGAATACCGCGTACGGACTGCTGGCGGATTCACCGATTTTCCAGAACACGAGTTTCACTTTCGCCGGGACCAGCATTGGAACGATGCAATATGAAGACGCGTTCGTGCACGGCGAATTCTGGAAGGTGGCGCAAAAGAGCTATCACCTGAAGCTGGCTCCGAGCGCATCGCCGGCGCTGACGATAACGATCAATGCCGGATCGCAAGGCAACTCGACGGCGACCATTTACAGCGCCGGGGCGCAATGCGGCTATAACACCGGGGGCCTGAATCCGCCGGGAGCGCTGGCGGTGGTGAATATCAACTCCGTGGACGCGGTTCTGCAGGCGTACATACAGAAGTATGGGTTGAACGCGTCTCAGTTTCCCTTCTTTCTGACTTACAACGCCGTGCTTTCGCAGGGCGCGGCGAATAACTTGAACAACTGCTGCGTCCTTGGTTACCACAACGCCCTGAGTTCGGGACAGACCTATGGCATTGCCGAGTTCGAAGGCCGCAACCAGACGGTTTTCCAGGGAGTATCGGACGTGGCGCCGGCTTCTCACGAGATCAATGAGTGGGTGAATGATCCGATGGGAACGAATCCGGCGCCGTCGTGGGGTAACGTCGGGCAGCAGCAGGGCAGCTGCCAGGCGAACTTCGAGGTGGGAGACCCGCTGACCGGAAGCCTGCTGCCGGCGATAGCGAGCAGTGTCGGGTTCACGTATCATCTGCAGGAGCTTGCCTACTTTTCGTGGTTTTACGGCGGCGCTCCGCTCGGCGCAGGTGGAGTGTATTCGAACAACGGAACGTTCGCGGGGGCGGCGATGTTGTGTCCTCCGGGCGGTACGAACTAGACCGCGGAAACAATCACTTTGCGCAGGGCCGCCTCGCCAAGGGGCGGCCCTTTTCATTTCCGCCGCCCATTGCGAAATGGCCCGCGCTGGTATGTAATGTTCCGTCATGGACAGGCGGAGCTTTCTGGGTGTGGCGGCCGCGGGCGCGGCCTTATTGCGGGTGACACGGCTGAGCGCGCAAACGGGCGTATTTCTGGAACGGCCGGTGGCCGGCGCGCCGCACAAGGGCAGAGTGCTGGCGGCGATTCAACCGCATTCGGACGATATTGCGCTCTATTGCGCGGGCTCGGTGGCGAAACTCATTCAGGAAGGCTACACCGGTTACATGATCCGCGCCACCAACGACGATATGGGGGACGACATCGGAGAACCGGGAACGGTGGGCGAGAACGTGCTGCGCAATGAGCAGGAAGTGGCGAAACAGGCGAAAACGCTGGGCCTCGAACGCGACTTCGCGCTGAACTACTCCAACCACCGGATGAGCGACATCTCGCGCAATGAACTCATCTGCCGGCTGATCTTTCTGGTGCGGCTGCTGAAGATCGACACGGTTTTCTGCTACGACCCCTGGGGGCATGACGAAGAGAATCCCGACCACTACGTGCTGGGCAGTTGCGTGGAGGCGGCGTGCTGGATGGCGGGCCGGGAACATGATTATCCGGAACAGTTCGCGGCAGGGCTGAAGACGCACGCGGTATCGGAGAAATACTATTACGCGCGGCATCCGGCGATTACGCGCGTGGTGGACATCAGCGGCACGGTGGAGAAGAAGATCGACGCCAACTTGTGCAACGTGGCCAAGGGGCCGGGCGGGCATCACGGATCGCAGTTGCGGGCGGAACTGGCGAGGCAGGGCAGGAAGCTGCCGCTGCTGGGCAATGACGACGCGACGGCGGACCGGAACTACATCCGCGAGTTCCTGCTGGAGCGCGACCGGCAACTGGGCAGGCAGTATGGAGTGGAATACGCGGAGGCGTTTCACTATATCGGGCCGCCGCATTCCCGGGTGGAGGATTACGTGAAGGAACACGCCGTACCGCTGCAGTAATCCGGCCTCCAATGCAGCAACTGGAGCGGAGGCTTGGACTGCTGGACACGACGATGATCGTCGTCGGCGTGGTGCTGGGCTCGGGCATATTTCTACTGCCGAATCTGATTGCGCGGAGCCTCGAATCCGGCGCGGCCATTATGGCGGTTTGGGTGGCGGCGGGAGTGCTGTCGTGGTTCGGCGCGGTGGCTTATGCCGAACTGGGCGCGATGATGCCCATGACGGCGGGGCAGTACGTGTACATCCGCGACGGGTACGGGGATCTCGCGGCGTTTCTGTGCGGCTGGGTGTTCATGCTGGTGGTGATTCCGGGCGGGATCGCGTTTCTTGCCACGGGCTTTTCCATTTACGCGGGGCAGTTCGCCGATATCGGACCTGTGGGAAGGAAGCTGCTTTCGGTGGGTCTGGTGGTTGCGATCTCGGCTGTGAACTACATCGGCGTGCGTGAGAGCGCATGGACGCAGCGGGTATTCACGCTGGCCAAGATTGCGGGGATC
>DAIDJK010000144.1 GCA_027450225.1 Bryobacterales bacterium
GGAATCGATATCGCCGTCTTTCAGCGAAACGTACGTGCCTTTCATTCCGCCATCCGGCGTTTTTTCGGCGCGGAAAAGCAGGCCGGCATCACACGTGGCAGCGCAGCGGAACTCGGTGTAGAAATCGAGATCCTGGTAACCCTTGTTCATCACGAGCCAGCCGCCGGAGCCATTGCGGGGAGTGGCGGAGATTTCGCCGTTGTTCGCGCGCCAGTCCGCCGGGCCGACCGGATGCCAGTTGCTGAGCGACGATCCCTGAAACGTGGAATCCGGGATAAAGTTATGGCTCACGGCAAACAGGATGGAAAACAGCGCCGGGATGGCGATGAGAATCGTGACCGAAATTCGTTTTGACGTACTCCGCTCCTTCAGACCGGCCCGTGGAGATTCACGGGCGCGACATTGCACGATACGCAATGAACGTTGTTGACCAGAACTGACTTGAAAGACTATCACAACGCGGGCGAAGTTACGGCGCCCAGGGCGGAGCCGGCTCAGGTCCAGAAGGGTTCTTTTGCGGGGATGAAACGGATGGGAATATCGGCGGGAATGAATGGCCGCATCCACTTGCCGAAATCCTCCATGCCGGGTTCCTCGGAGACGACGTGGCCGAGCGCGATGAAGCACTTCGGCATGCCGAGCGCATTCGCGTCGAGCACGTACTCCACGTCGTCGAAGAAGCCGTCGGCTTCCTGCTGCTCGCCGCCGATTACCACGTCGGCATCCGCAGTTACACGGGGAGTGGCGTAACCGGGACCGAGCAGAATGCGGCTGACCTTCGTGCCGGGATCGCCAACGCAGCGAAAGGCGTGCGCGCGCGTGAGCCGCTTCACGTTCGAGGCGAATTCCCCGAAGGTGGTTTCGGGGATGGTGTAGATGCGCGGGCGCATCACGGCGTCTTCGCCGCCCTTCACGCCAACGGAGCGCAGCGAACCGACGACGGTGAAATCCGGATGCATGGCGTGCATGTGATCATGGCAGCGCCAGATGACCATGTCGTTCGTCAGAACGTATTCGGTCTTCTCTTTGTAGAGCGGGAGAGAGGAAACGTCCTTCGTTTCGTCGCGATCGTTCCAGAATGTGTCTTCGTGCGAAATGACGAAATTCAGGCCGGCTGCGTGGGCGCGCTTCAGCATATCGAAGGTGACCATCACGGTGGTTGCGATGCCTTTCACCTGCGTATCGGGATTGCCGAGCTTGAACGTGTCCCGGTGCGACCTGTCGTTCCATGGCACGCCGATGTGCTGTTTGATCTGATCGACTACTTCGCTGGCGGTCATTCAGCTCGCTCTCCAGTAGGGATCGCTCACGCGAATCCAGCGCGACGGGACCTCTTTGACGACGTCTTTGAGCCACGCGGCGCATTCGCCCATGCCGGGATCTTCGGAAACGATGCGGCCGATGGTGACGAGGCCGTGGTTCTCGCCGGCGCTCAGAAGGTCAGCGGCGAAGAACGTGTTTTCCCACTCCCGCACTTCGCCGGCGAGCACAAGATCGGCATCGGCGTAACGTTGCCACATGGTCTGGGCCGTCATGACGCCGGGGTGGAGCAGGACGCGCCGGATGCGCGCGTCGGGATTGCCCACGGCGCGAAGACCACCGCGCAGATTGAGCTTCTCGCGAACGGCGGCGACGAGTTTCCGGGCGCTCGCGGGCGGAATGTCGTAGAGCGCGTCATCGCTCTTCACGCGGTACTTCGACCAGCCGAGGGATTTCGCGAGACCCGCGACCATATCATCCTGCTTCTTCGCCTGCCAGTGATCGCGCAGGCGGAAGACGACGATGCCGTTCTTCTCGATGAAGTCGCGTTTGGCTTGATAGACGGGGTCGCCGGGCGAGATGCCGACGGGACCGCGGCCAGTCTGGGGCGCCTGCAGGGGACCGTCCGGGCGGCCGAAGAAGGTCGGCTCATACGTGAGGACGAGATTGGCGCCGGCCTGGTGCGCGCGGCGCAGGACATCGACCGTGGCCATCGCCGTCGTCGCGATGCCTTTGACAGGCGTCGCGGGATCGCCGCACTTGAAGCCGTCCGGTCCGTTGGCCGGCCATTCGCCGCCGAGCTCGGTATGGATGCGACCGGCCACCGATTCGGCGGTGAGCGGCTCCGCCGCGCGAAGACCGACAGCGGCGGCGCCCGCGGTTCCGGCGATTACCGCAAACCGGCGGCGGGATATTTCAGAATCTGCCATCGGGAACCTACTTGTGGAAGCGGCCTTCCAGCACTGCTTTCGCGAGGATGTGACCGTTGATGGCTTTGAGTACATCGGCGCGGGTTGCATCCGGGCCGAGATCGAGTTTGGTATCGAGCGCGTAGAGTTCGAAAGTGTAGTGATGGTCCGGGCCCGCGGCGGGAGCGCCGGGGCCACGATAGCCAACCGTTCCGCCGCCGTTCTTCAGTTGAATTGCGCCGTCCTGAAGATTGGGCGAACCGCCGGGGACATTCTGGGGCAGACTCGTCGCGCTGCCGGGAATGTTGATGACCATCCAGTGCAACTGGTCTTCGGTGGTCTTCTGTTTGGCTACGTCGGGGTCGTGCATGTGAAGAACGAAGGTGACGACGCCCGTGGGAACATTCGTCCACTGGAGTTCGGGCGAAATCGGGTTGGGCACGCGCTGCGTGTATTTCGATGGAATCTCGCCACCATCGGAAAAATCGGGCGAGGTGAGCGTCATGCCGGGCTTGCCCTGGCCTTGCGCATGTGGCGGAAGTGTTGCGCCGAGGAAGGCAGCCGAGGCGGCCAGAGTCAGAAATCTGTTCCGTGTCATAAGAACAGACAATATACCCTCCGACCTCAGTTTGGCGAGGCGGCGGGAAAGTCTGATGGGACGGGGCTCACGCGTGACCCGTCCGTGATGGAATCGGCGGGATTCATGATGACCTGATCTCCATCATTTAAACCATCGCTGACGTCGAGGCGGTCGCCATAATCGCGCTCGACCTGAATCTTTTGCAGGTGAACCGTGTCGTTGGCTCCGATCAGCGCGACCTGGGAGCCATTGCTGCGCACCACCAGCGCATTGGCCGGAATGACGAAAGGCGGATCGACGCGCTTCGTGGTGAAATCCACATCGGCATACATGCCGGGATCAAGCAGTCCGCCGCGATTATCCAGCTGAACTTCGGTGAGCAGTGTTCGGGTCGCCGGGTCGAGCGAATTGGCTGTGCGCGCCACCACGCCTTTGAACTGCCGCCCCGGAAGATTCGCGACGGTGACGATGGCAGGCTCGCCCGGCCGTATGGAAGAAGAGTAACTCTGCGGCACGTTCACATAGATGCGCAGCCGGTCGGTTTGGGCGATGCGGAACAGAAGCGTGCTGCCGGTATTGACCAGCGCGCCGATATCGACGTTGCGAAGCGTGATGACGCCATTGAAAGGCGCCGTGACGACACGGTAATCGCGCAGCTTCTGCAATCTGGCGACGTTGGCGGCGGCGGCGGCGGCGGCGTTGCGCTGCGCGACCACAGCCTTTTCGAGCGATTGCACGTTCGCCACACGCGCGCGGTACTGCAACTGGTAGGTGTCGTTTTCCTGCCTCGATACGGCGCCGCGTCCGACGAGCGCGTTCCAGCGATCCGAACTGAGCCTTGCAAGCTCGAGATCGGCGCGGCCCTGCTCGAGATTGGCCGAGGCTTCATCCGCGGCGGCGCGGGCCTGATCGAGCGCCGCGTTCGCCTGGCGCACCTGTTCTTCGAGTTCGGGAACATCGATTTCGGCAAGCGTCTGGCCGGCGCGGACGCGGTCGCCAATATCCGCGATGCGCTTCTGGATATAACCTTCGGCGCGCGCGAGGATGGGCGCTTCCGTGATGGGCTGAATATTGCCGGGAAGGCGCAGGCCGCTGGCGGCGGTGGAGCGGGCCACGCGAACCACATTCACGCGCGGCAGAGCGCGGGACTGCCCGGCGGATTCGGTTGCGATTTCGGCATTGCGCTTCTGCAGCGGCCCATATCCGGCGAGGAAAGCGACGACAAGCAGCACCGCCGCGCCCAGAATGAGCGCGGTGATGGTAATCCCCGACGGCTTCCAGATACGCGCGGGCGCCACGCCGGAATGCGCATCGTGACCCGGCGCCCGCCGCGCCTGCGCCAGTTCCCTGCGGAGTTCAGCGACTTCCTGGCGCAGCCGTTCTTCGGCGCTGCTATCCGGCCGCCCTGTTTGTTGCTCTTTCTCCTGTTCCCGGTACGGCATTTGTTTTTCAGAAGTCCGTCAGCGCGTCCCATTCGGCGGATTGCCCGGCTTCGCGCTCCCTCTCGTGCAGTCTCTTCACATGATCCACCGGCGGCGACTTCCGCATCCAGGTATAAATTACCGGCACAATGAAAAGCGTGGTGGCCGTTGCAAACAGGAGGCCGCCGATGACGGCGCGGCCGAGCGGCGCGTTCTGCTCGCCCCCTTCGCCAAGTCCCAGCGCCATGGGCAGCATGCCGAGGATCATGGCAGTGGCGGTCATCAGGACCGGGCGCACACGCGCGAATCCGGCGGCGAGCATGGCGTCGCGGGCGCTGCTTCCATCTTCCCGCGAGTCGTTCGCGAAGGTGACCATCAGGATGCTGTTCGCGGTGGCGACGCCGATGCACATGATGCCGCCCATGAGCGACGGGACGCTGAGGGTGGTTCCGGTGACGAAGAGCATCCACAATATGCCAGCCATCGCGCCGGGTAGCGCGGTAAGGATGATGAACGGGTCCACCCAGGATTGGAAATTCACCGTCATCAGCAGGTAGACGAGGATGACGGCGAAGACCATGCCGAGTTCGAGGCGGAAGAACGAGGACCGCATCGTTTCCACCTGGCCGCGGAGGTCGAAGAAAGTGCCGCGGGGCAGATGAGGTGTTTCCTCCCGCATGATCTTTTCGACTTCCGAGCCCACGCCGCCAAGATCGCGGCGATCGACGTTGGCGTAGATGTCGAAGACCGGCCAGACATTGTAGTGGTTCACGATGACCGGCGTATAACCCCGCTGCACCGTGACCAGGTTCGACAAGAGCTGGGTGCTGGCGGGCATTGCGCCCGGATTGCCGTACGCCTGCGAAGCGCCGCTGGGCGATGCGGCGACGAAGGATTCGCTCCCGAGTACCTGACCGCTGCTGGTTCCCGCCTGGCCGCCGGTGGCGACGGGGGTCCGGAGCAGGGCATCGAGCGAATCGATGTGATATTGGGGGGTCTGAACGGTGATGCCGTAATTGACGCCGTTCTTCCAGTTGAGCCAGAAATTCGGCGCGACCGTGCCGCTGCCGGTCAGCGACATGAGCATGCTGTTGGTGACATCCCGCTGCGTGAAGCCGAGTTCGGACGCCTTGACCCGATCGACGTTCAACTGGATGGCCGGAGACGCGACCACCTGATGAACGTGAACGTCCACGGCGCCGGGAATTTTCGCGATGCGGGCAGCGAGGCGCTGGGCGACCTGATAATTCGCCTCCGCGTCGCGGCCGACGACCTGGAGGTCGATGGGCGCGGGCAGTCCGAAGTTGACGATCTGAGTCGTGATGTTCGCGGGCTGGAAAAAGAATGTCATGTCCGGGAAGCGTTCGCTCAGACGCTTGCGAAGCAGGACCTCATATGCCTTGGTGGAACCGTGCTTTTCCCTGTTGAGCGAGATGAGAATCTCGCCATCGGCCGAGGAAATGGTCGGGATGTCGCCCTGGGCGATGGCGGGCCAGCTGTTCGGGATGCCGATATCGTCGATGAGCATGTCGAGCTCGCCGCGTGGGATGGTGGCGCGGATCTCGCGTTCGAGTTCGGCGAAGTGGGCTTCGGTCTCCTCGATGCGCATTCCGGCGTGACCGCGGGCATGCAGACGCATCTGGCCGGAATCGACGTCGGGAAAGAAATCCTGACCGACGAAATGCGCCAGCGTGAGAGAGCCGCCGGCGAAGAGGACGAAGGCGGCAAAGGCGGCGCCGCGATGATCGAGCGCAAACTGCAGCAGGCCCATGTAGTAATAGCGAAGGCGCTCGAAGGCGGCATTGAAGAGATGATGCGCGCGCCGGATGGGGCCGCCGCCATTGGCCGCGAAATCGCTTTCCGCGTCGCGGTGCTGCGCCATCTCGGCGCCGAGCAGATAGGACATCATCGTCGGCACGAGTGTTCGTGAAAGCAGATAGGACGCGAGCATGGCGAAGACGACGGCCATGGCGAGAGGCGTAAACAGATAGCGCGCGGTTCCAGTGAGCAGCAGAACGGGAACGAAGACGATGCAGATGGATAGCGTCGCGACAAAAGTCGGGGCGGCGATCTGGGATGCGCCATCGAGCACGGCGCGGATGAGCGGCTTGCCCATGGCGATGTTGCGGTGGGTGTTCTCGATTTCGACGGTGGCGTCATCGACGAGAATGCCGACGGCAAGGGCGAGTCCGCCGAGGGTCATCACGTTCACGGTTTCGCCGAGCAGATTCAGAATGCAGAGCGACGTGAAGATGGAAAGCGGGATCGAGATGCAAACGATGAGCGTGCTGCGCCAGCTTCCGAGGAACAGCAGGATCATGGCGGCGGTGAGGCCGGCGGCTATCAGGGCTTCGCGCAGGACTCCCTGGATGGAGGCGCGAACGAATACGGATTGATCGGCGAGCGGGGTGACTTTCAGCTCCGGCGTGACATTCGAAAGAATTCTGGGCAGCGCGGCTTTCACGGCATTCACGATGTCGAGCGTGGAGGCCTTGCCGTTGCGCGTGATGGTGATGAGGACGCCGCGTGAGCCGTTGGTGCGAACGATGTTGTTCTGCACCTGGAAGCCGTCCCGCACGTGCGCGACGTCCTTTATATAGACCGTGGCGCCGTTGACGGTTTTGATGGGCAGATCGTTCAGAGCGGCCAGTACCGTGGGGCTGCTGTTCACCTGAATCTGATACTCGGTATCGGCCAGCTTTGCAGTGCCCGCGGGGAGAATCAGGTTCTGCAGGTTGATGGCGCTCGAGATGTCGGCCGGCGAGAGTTGCCGGGCATAGAGCTGATCCAGATTCAGATCCACCATGACGGCGCGCTGCTTGCCGCCGAACGGATAGGACACCGACGCGCCCTGCACGGTACCAAGCGGGGTACGGATGAAGTTATTGCCGAGGTCGAAAATCTCCTGTTCGCTGAGCGTCGAACTGGAAAGGCCGAGTTGCAGGATGGGAACGCTGGCGGCATCGTACTTCAGGATGTTGGCGGGGAACATTCCCGGCGGCATCTGGCGAAGCGCGGTGTTCATGGTCGCCGTGGTCTGCGCCACTGCCATATCGATCTTTACGTTGGGATGGAAGTAGATCCGGACCACCGCATAACCGCTGTAAGACTGGGATTCGATATGTTCGATGTCGTTTACATTCGAGGTAAGGCTGCGCTCAAAGCCGGTAACAACGCGTTTCTCCATCTCTTCCGGAGATAACCCCGAGTAAACCCAAAGTACGCTGACGATGGGGATATCGATGTAAGGGAAGATATCGACCGGCATCGTGACGATGGAAGTTACGCCGAGAAGCGCGATAAGGATCGCCATCACGACGAACGTATAGGGGCGGGAAAGTGCGAGCCGGACGATCCACATGGGGATTCCTGAAGGCCTCGACGACGGAACCGAGGATCCGCACGGGCAGGTAAGCAGTATACAAGAGGTCCGACCACGGTTGTGCCGTGACGCCGGAGTGCGACAATCCCGGCCGGGAGTGAAGAATTCGAACGTCGGTTTCAAAACGTCGCGACGCAGCCGATTGTTCCCCACGACGACTTTGCCGTGTCCGAACGGGCATGAGGTTTCAACTGAAAATGGACAGGCGCGCGGGAGTTCGGCGCAGATTCGTCAGGTGGCTGGCCCCGGTGGTGGGAGCAGCGATTCCGGTGTTGTTATTTGCCCACTCCACTGGTCCCGATCCAGGGCACAGCGGCGTTCCGGGAGAATCGACGTGCGCTCAGTGCCATTCCGGCGGCGCCGGGACAGGCAGCGTCAGCGTCTCGGGTTTCAACAGCGCCATGAACTATACGCCGGGAGTCGCACAGACTCTTACGGTCACGGTTGCGGACCCGGTTCAGAGGCGATGGGGATTCCAGCTCACCGCACGTCCCGCTTCAAATGCACAGCAGCAGGCGGGGACATTTACACCGGGTTCCGATGGCTTTACGCAGCTCTCGTGCGGCGTGCTGCCATTCAACAGCGGATTTTTCGCGCAGGAGAACATTGGCGACAGTTGCGCCGGTTCGCTGAGCCAGCTTCCACTCGAATACGTCGAGCACACGGCGGCCGGAACGCGGCTGGGGCAAACCGGCTCGGCGGCGTTTACTTTCACGTGGACGCCTCCGGCAACCGCGGTGGGCGACATCGTGATCTATGTTGCGGGCAATGCCGCAAACGGGGATGGAACGCCGTCGGGGGATCATATCTACCTTGCGAAATACACCGTTTCCGCAGTCGCTTCGAGCGCGCCGTCGATCACTTCGGTGGTGAATTCGGCGGGAGGCCAGAATACCATCGCCGCGGGTTCGTGGATGACAATTTACGGAAGCGGACTTTCGGCAACGACCCGCGCGTGGCAGGCAAGCGATTTCACGAACAATGGCCAGGGCGAACCACAGCAACTCGACGGCGTGAGCGTAACTGTCGGGGGACAACCCGCATACATTTCGTACATCAGCCCGCTGCAGATCAATGCGCAGGTTCCGAATGCGCCGGTTGGGCAGACGACTGTGACGGTGACGAATTCGAACGGCACAAGCCAGAGCGCGAATGCGACAGTGGCGCTGGTTTCCCCGGCAGCGTTTGTGTGGAACGGGAAGTATGCGGTGGCGACGCGACCGGATTTCTCGCTGGTGGGGCCTCCAGGCCTTTTCTCCAGCGTGACCACAACGCCCGCCAGGCCGGGCGACACCATCATCATCTGGGCAACGGGATTCGGCGCCACCACGCCGTCGCTCGATCCGGGGACGCTGACGCCCGCGAGCAGCGTAACGGTGAAGGACTCGATTACAACGACGATCGGCGGTCTGCTGGCCAATTTCGTGGGCGCCGCGATGACGCCGGGCACGGCCGGTCTTTATCAGATCGCGGTTCAGGTTCCGTCCGGCGCCCAGACTGGCGATCAGCCTCTGGTGATGACGATCGATGGCGTGCAGTCGCCATCCGGCGTGTTCATCAACGTGCAGCAGTGAGGATGGCAGCCGAGCTACAATCGCAGGCGCGATGCTGAGCATACTCGTGATCGATGACGATGAAAATCTTCGCGACACCATCGCGGTTCTGCTCGAACGGGAAGGATTCAAGGCCATTCTTGCGCCCGATGGCAGGAGCGGGCTCGACCTTGCGATCACTGTTCGGCCCAGCCTGATCCTTGCCGACCTGAGACTGCCCGATGTCAGCGGGTTCGAGGTCTGCAGACGGCTGCGGGCCTCGGCAAACCAGACGCCGATTATCGTTCTGAGCGCCGCTGGAGAGGAGATCGACAAAGTTCTGCTGCTCGAAAGCGGCGCCGACGATTACGTTGTAAAGCCTTTCGGCGCGCGCGAACTGCTGGCGCGCATCCGGGCCGTGCTGCGCCGCATGGGTCCGGAAGCGGAACGGATCATCGGCTTTTCCGACGTGCAGGTGAATCTGGAGCGGCGCCTGGTGACCCGAAAAGGACAGGAAGTGAAGTTTACTCCCGCTGAATACAACCTGCTGACGTTCTTTCTGCATAATCCGGATCGCCCGCTGTCCCGCGATCTGATTCTCAGTTCGGTGTGGGGCTACGAATCCTTTCCCAACACGCGCACGGTGGATGCGCATGTGGTCCGGCTGCGACAAAAGCTGGAACTCGACCCGAACTGCCCGCGGCACTTTATCACGCTGCACAAGGTGGGTTATCGCTTCCTGCCATGACCGCCTTGCGCAGGCTGGTGATCATCGTGGAAGACAGCAGCGACTGCGCCGAGACGCTGCAGATTGCGCTCGAGGCTGTGGCCGGGGTCGAAGTGCTGGTGTGTCTGAACGAGCGCGGCGTGTGGCCCATGCTCGAGCAGCACGCGGCCCGAATCGCGGCGGTGATTACGGATCTGCATCTGGTTTCGTCGGACGGATTCAAGCTGATTCGCCGGCTGCGCTCGGATGAGCGGTTTGCGCGCGTTCCGGTGCTGCTTGTCAGCGGCGACAGCGACCCTTCGACCGGCTCCATTGCGCTGGCATCCGGGGCGGACGCGTACTTCTCAAAACCGTATTCGCCCTCGGCGGTGCGGAAGAAACTGGAGGAGCTGCTTTGCTGAAGCCAATTCACCTTTGCGGTCTCGCCGTTGTGTTCACGCTGGCGGCTCAGGCGCAAGATCCGCCTCAACCGCCTGCCGGGGCGACGGATTCGAAGGCAATACTGCAGCGCCTCGACCGGCTGGAAGCCGAGAACAGGCGAATGGCTGACGAGATTGCGGAACTGAAGCGGGAACTGGCTCATGCTCGAGCGCCTGAGCCGCCGCCGGCGGCTCCTTCCGGGCCTGCGGACACGGACCTCGCCGACCGCATGGCCGTTCAGGAAACACGCACGGCGGAACTCGATCAGAAAAAGGTCGAATCGTCCCAAAAAATGCCACTCGAGATTACCGGGATGCTGCTTTTCAACGCCTTTCACAACGGCGAGTACGCAGGTTCTTCGCTGAACGATCCGGTGACCGCGAGCGCGGCGGCGGGCCAGCGTCTCGATGGCGCCACATTCCGCCAGACGGTGCTGGGGCTCGAGTTCTTCGGTCCGTCGCTTCCCGGCGGCGGGAAGGCATCCGGATCGGTCTATATGGATTTTTTCGCCGGGAGCATCGCGCCAGCCAATAACCTGCTGCACCTGCGTCTTGCCACGCTCGATCTGGCGTGGAAAAACACGACGGTCACCGTGGGGCAGGATAAGCCGATCATCGCGCCGCGGGAGCCAACGTCGCTCGCGCAGGTGGGAGTCTCCCCGCTTACCGGCGCAGGAAATCTCTGGCAATGGCAGCCGCAAGCGCGGATCGAGCAGCGGTGGCAGCTTGGCGCTACCAGCGATCTGCGGGCCCAGGCGGGCATTTTCGAAAGCAATGAAACCGCCAACAGCGTGCCCGCCGTCTATGCGAACACGCTTGGAGTCTGGCGCCCCGCTTATGAAACGCGCGTGCAGTACGGATATACCCACGGACAGTCGCGATTCGAAATCGCTCCGGGCTATCATGCCGGTTCATCGCGGATTGCGGGCCAGTCCGTCGCCTCGCGGGCCGTTTCTCTCGATTGGCTGGCGCGCCCGGTATCGCGCGTGGATTTCACCGGCGCGTGGTTCGATGGCCGCAATCTCGCGGGGCTGGGCGCGCTGCGGCAGGGATTCACAATTCTCCCCTCCGGCGCGGCCATTCCCGTACACAGCGTCGGTGGATGGGGGCAGATCAGCGTCAGCGCGACATCGCGGCTCTCTTTCCACTTTTTCAGCGGAACCGAGCATGACCGCGCGATTGACCTTACCGGCAACGGCATTTCGAGAAACCTGGCGTATGGCGGAAACGCGATGTGGAAGCTGGCGCCGAACGTTGTTGCGGCGTTCGAAGTCATGCAACTCCGGACGACTTATCTCATCTCCGGAAGGCGGTTGAACGATCATTATGATCTGGCGCTGGCTTATCTCTTTTAGCGCGCTGGGATTGATGGCGCACTCCTGGGCCACGCTGCCGCTGAGCCGCATCTCGGGCACGGTGTTATTACGGGATTCGCGGGTCGCGGCGGTCGCAAAAGGCGACTATTCCGGAGTTGTCATTTCCCTTGCGCCTCTGGAAGGAACGCCTGCGCTCACCGCGCGGCGCGCCACCATGCAGCAGAAAGATAAGACGTTCATACCGCACGTGCTGGCCATTCCGACGGGATCGACCGTCGATTTTCCCAATCTCGATCCCATTTTCCACAACGCTTTTTCAAGCTACAACGGGCAGATCTTCGATGTGGGACTGTACGCGCCCGGCACGAGCCGCGCGGTCAGGTTCTCGCGGCCGGGGGTGGTGCGGGTGTTCTGCAATATCCATTCGGCCATGAGCGCGCTGATCGTGGTTCTCGATACGCCATGGTTCGCGATCACCGGGCGCGATGGGAGCTTCTCGATTCCGCTTCCGCCGGGCGAATACCGGCTCAGTGTGTTTCACGAGCGCGCTACCGAGGCCACGCTCGCGGCGCTCGGCCGCAATGTCGCGGTTGGTCCTGAGCCCGGGCGGCTGCGGCCGATCACAATCTCGGAATCCGGTTATCTTTCGATTCCGCACAAGAACAAGTACGGGCACGATTATCCGCCCGCCGCGGCGAGCGAGTCGCTTTATCCGGGAGCGCGCCAGTGAAACCGGGCTTCCCTGCCGGACCGTCGCTGCTCTGGAAACTGCTGCTCTCGACGGCCCTTATCATCACGCTGGTGTTTGCGGCTACGGCGTGGTTCGTGGAAGACGAGACGCTGCGGGCGATGAACGCCGATCTGCAAATCGGCATGCGCGCCGGGTTTCGAGCGTATGAATCGCTCTGGAAGGCGCGTTCCGACAGTTTACGCTCCATCAGCGCCGTGCTGAGCAACATGCCGGATGTGCGGGCGGCGTTCCAGACGGGCGATGGAGCGACGATACGCGACAGCGCGGCCGAGATATGGTCGAAGGCATCGCAGTCGGATGCATTCTTTGTAGTTACCGATCCCGGCGGCCGTGTGATCGCCTCACTCGGAGGACCGGCGAGCAGCGGCGATCTCGATATCGTCAAGGCCGCGGCGAAGCGCTTTCCGGCGCAGTCGGCGGGATTCTCCGTACTGAGCGGAAATCTTTTCGAACTGGTGATCACGCCGGTTTACGTGCAGAGCGGGCTGGAAGGAACGAGTCTGCTGAATGTGCTGGTGGCGGGGTTTCTGGTGGATCAGCCGCTGGCTGACGATCTGAAACGGCGGACGGCCGGCAGCGATTTCGTTTTTCGCGCGAAGGGTATCGCGGTGATTTCCACGTTGCCCCGCGCCGCGACGCAGGCGATTGCAACGCGATCGTGGGACCAGCGCGATCCGCGGCGTATCGATGTTCCGGGCGGCGCATTCGCGGTACTCTCGAATCCGCTCGCCGATATCAGCGGCAGGGCGATCGGCGACGTGCTTATGGTCCGCAGCTATGCGCCGGTGCTCAACAGCATCGCGAGGCTGCAGCGGCATTTCATCTGGATCTGGGGTACGGCGATCCTCGCTGCGGCGCTGATGAGTTCACTGATCGCCCGCCGCATTCTGCGGCCGGTACAGGATCTCGACCGCGCCGCTTCGCGCATCGCGGATCAGGACTATACGGTGCGCGTGCCTGAATCCGGGAATGACGAACTCGGGCGGCTGGCCCGTACGTTCAATCAGATGAGCGCGTCCATCCGGCAGGCAAGCGAGGAACTGATTCGCCAGGAGCGGCTGAACACCATAGGCCGGCTTGCCGGGTCCATCGTGCACGATCTGCGCAATCCTCTCGCGTCGATTTATGGGGGCGCCGAGATGCTGGTGGATGGCGAACTGAATGAACAGCAGACGCAACGCGTGGCCCGCAACATCTATCGATCGTCTCGCGTGATCAACGAACTTCTGCAGGAACTGGCCGAGGTTTCGCGCGGCAGGATGCAGGCGCCGGAAGTATGTCCGCTCGGGGAAATCGCCGCTGCGTCGGTGGCCGCGCAGGAGGCCTTCGCCGAGCAACAGAATGTGACCATCCGGGTGGACATTCCCGGCGGTCTGGAAGTTCTGGTGGAACGCGGACGCATGGAGCGAGTATTCATCAATCTGATCGGCAACGCGGTGGAGGCGATGTCTGACGGCGGCGCGATTCGGATTGCCGCGGAACGGGACGGCGAGAGCGTTGTGACGAGGATTCGGGATAGCGGACCCGGCATTCCGCGCGACATCCGCAGCCGTCTTTTCCAGCCGTTCGTGAGCGGGGGAGGAAACGGGCTTGGTCTGGGGCTGGCGCTGGCGCGCCAGACGGTTCGCGCGCACGGCGGCGATCTGTGGCTAACGCAGGATTCCGAGCCCGGCGCGTGTTTTTGCCTGCGCCTGCCACTGGCGCGCGCCGAACGAAGCACGCACGGCGAGCCGCCCGCGCGAGATAGTTTATTGGAAGCCTCCAGGGTGGCGCACCCCGGAGGTCCGATAGAGTTGTAAATATTTTGTTCCCGAGTGACACGATTTGTAGTCCAGCATCGAAGGAGTAATTCGAATGTCAGAAGCCCGCGCGATCCCGCGTCGTCTCGCAGCAATTTTCTTTGTCGCCCTGACCGGAGCCGCAGTTCTCTCCGCTCAGTCCGGCTCGTCCAACAGTTTCATCGTTCACAAGCTTGTTTCCGACCTGCCCGGAGTGGCCGACCATCAGGACCCCAAGCTCATCAACCCGTGGGGTAACGGTTTCGGGTCCACTCCCTTCTGGGTCGGAAATAACGGTTCCGGCACGTCGACGCTCTACGATGGCTACGGTACTCCCAGTACGCTCGTTGTGAACATTCCCGCGGCGGGGGGCTCCCCGACAGGCGGACCCGTAACCGGCGTTATCTTCAATGGCTTCAATTCGAACACCGCAGCGATGAATGTGGCCTCTGGCAAAGCGGCGATTTTCATTTTCTGCTCGCTCGATGGACTGATCACCGGATGGAATTCCTCCGTCAATGCGACCGAGGCGGTGGTCATGATCGACAATTCGAAATCCGGCGCGGTCTACACGGGTTGCGCGCTCGGCGGCACGTCCTCGGCGCCGCTGCTGTTTGCGGCGAACTTCAACAAGGGTACGGTTGACGTTTTCAACGGCAGCCTCGCGCCCGTTACCGGTTCGACGACGGCATTCGTCAATCCCGCCGTTCCCGCCGGTTATGCGCCCTATAACGTTCAGGTGATGAACGGCAATGTGGCGGTGACATGGGCGAAACAGGACGCCTCGAAGAAGAGCGCCGTGCCGGGCGCAGGCAACGGTTATGTTGCGCTGTTCGACATGTCGGGTAACCTGCTGGCCAGCCTTACCGGCCAGGGCGCCTTGAACGCGCCGTGGGGCATGGCGATCGCGCCTGCCAGCTTCGGTCCGTTTGGCGGCGATCTTCTGGTCGGCAACTTCGGCGACGGCAAGATCAACGCTTACAGCCTTCTTGGCGGCGGCTATGTCGGAACTCTGAACGACACCACCGGCGCTCCCATCGTAGAACAGGGTCTCTGGGATATCGCCTTCGGCAGCGGGGCGCGCAATGAAGACGCCGGAACGCTCTACTTCACCGCGGGACCCGGCGGCGGGCCCAATAACGACCCCATCCAATCGCATGGCCTGCTCGGCAGTATTCAGGCCGCGCCCTGGTTCGCGGCCACCGGCATTCAGAACGCGGCCAGTTTCCTCTCCGGACCCATCGCGCCAAATGAGTGGGTATCGATCTTCGGTTCCGGCCTTGCCCAGACTACAGGGACCTGGCAGGTCTCCGGTTCCCAGTTGCCCACCACGATCAACGGCGTCACCGTGACGGTGAACGGAGAAGCCGCGCCCATCAGCTTCCTCGGCAATTCCCAGGTGAACGTTCTGATCCCCGCGGATATTCAGCCAGGAACCGCCCAGGTTCAGCTCAAGGGCGCGTTGAACGGACCCACCGTGAGCGTCAACGTCGAGTCCATGGCGCCGGCGTTCTTCACGATCGGAACCAACGCGACCACTGGCGCGAAGTACGTAGCGGCGACCCACGCGAATGGCACTCTGATCGGGCCCTCGGCGACGATCAAGACCGCGACGCCCGCCAAACCGGGCGAAACCATCGTCCTTTATGGCACCGGGTTCGGCCCGGCCAGTTCGCAGATCCCCAACGGCCAGGCGATCACGACTCCGATCGCCTTGCCGGAGATGCCGACGGTGCTGATCGATGGAGCGCTTGCGACCGTAAACTACGCCGGTCTCACAGGTACGGGGCTTTATCAGTTCAACGTAGTGGTGCCCTCGACCGCGCAGACCGGCGACGATCTGGTGGTCGCGATCCTGGGCAACTCGCTGACGCAGATGAACGCGTATCTGACGATCGCCACGCAGTAGCAACCAGCGGGACAGGCTCTCTCGGGGGCCTGTCCCGAATCTTCATCCGGCGCCCCGCCTCCGAATTTACAACCCGTTTACAACTTGCCCACAACTGAACGACCGATTGTCCCTATGATCGGCTCATGCTGGATGGCTGCCCGGAAGTCTCCGTAATCCCCGATGAAGAGCTGATGCTGATACTGCAGCTCACCGGAGATTCCGTTCGCGCCAACGAAATCTTCGGGGAACTGTTTCGGCGTTATCACGCCCGCGTGGCGTCCTGGTGCGGGCGTCTGGTGCACGATTCTTCCTGTGGAATGGATCTGGCGCAGGAGGTCTTTCTCAAAGCCTGGCGTCACCGCCACACCTTTCGCGGCGATTCGCGCATTTGTACGTGGCTCTACGCGATTTCGCGCAATCACTGCCTGAACTTCATCCGGAGGATCGAGGCAGACCCGCTCGCCCGCGTCGAAGCTTTTCCGTCCGATCTCGCGGACCGTTCGAGCAACATACACGCCAGCGTGGAGAACGCGCAGGCATTCCGATTTCTTTGGGCGCTGCTGGAAAAGAGCCTGACCGATATGGAAAAGCGAGTCATGGCGCTTCATTTCGGACACGGTATGACCCTTGATGCGATTACGTGTTCCTGTGGACTGACCAATCCGAGTGGAGCGAAAGCGTACATTGTGAATGCCAGACGGAAGCTTCGCCGCGTGATGGCCGCCAGCAGAAAAGTAGCTGTGTTGCCGAATGCGCACGCAAAAGTACAAAGCCGCGCTGCGTGATGTTATCCCCTTAACGTGGGACGTCGCCCTGGCCTGGCGCCCTGCTTGCGTTGTATGATTTAGGCGCATCACGTAATGCGACACACGGAATCCATCCCAGGTACGGAAGCAGGACCGGCAGGGGCATCTCAGCGGGCGTCCCACGAAACTGCGCTCCTGCATGATCTTGCGCGGGAGTGGCGGCGGAACCTTTCGCGGGCTCGCGAGGCGCTTCCGTTTCGGAAACGGGACGGGGTACCCCCAGCCGGCTGGACCGACATCCGGCATTCCGTTTCCCCGGTGGATGCCGTCGCGCCGGACCGTACTGAACCCGGGCGGCTCAACCGCGCGGTAGAAAAAGTCAAATGGATCGGGCTCACCGTGATACCTGTGATTTTCGCGTCGTTGTTTGCGTTCCGATCCAGCAAGTTCCGCGACTGATTCCGCGAATGGCGTGCGGCGCGGCAATGTTACTCTCGTAAAAGCACCTCATAATGGCTCAAACCGATGCAGCGGCGCCTCCGAAGGAAGCCGTTCCTCCGATCAACACATGGATACTGCCAGTGGCGGCCGCCTGGTTCATTCCCGGCCTCGGGCACTTCCTGCTGGGTAAACGAGGCCGCGCGGCCCTGATTTTCGCCTCCGTCGCGCTGATGTTTCTGTTTGGACTTTTCATGCGCGGCATGATGTTCACGCCCGAACGCGGCCAGGACTATCTCACCACCCTCATCAACTACGGCGGATTTCTCTGTGATCTGGCCTCCGGCGCGCTGTACATCTGCGCGTCCGTCTTCGGCTATTCGCAGCCGGATCTTCCCGGAGACGTTCACGACTACGGCGCCAAATTTCTGGTTACGGCCGGTCTGCTGAACATTCTGGCGATGGTGGATGTGTACGACATCGCGATCAAAAAGAAAGACTGATGAGAATCAACCTGTCCCACTTCGAGGCCGCGTTCCTTTTCGCTCTGTTCGCCTCCGTCGTTCTCGGCGTCACTACGAAAAAGACCACTCGTGAGCGCCTTAACTACGGCGCGTACTGTTTCGGCTGTTTCATGCTGGCGCTGTTCGCGATTGGTTGGGCGATGAAGCTCGGCCACGGCTAACTTCATCTGCAGGCCTCGCCGGCGCTCCTCCGGAGCCGCCATAATGGAGACTCAGACGGCCGCTGATGAATGACGCCCAGCTGATCGATCGTCTTCACTTCGCCTTCACGATCACCTACCACTACATCTTTCCGCAACTCACCATGGGGCTCGCCCCGCTCATGGTCACGCTCGAAACTCTGTACCTCCGCACCGGCAATCCCGATTACGAAGCCGGCGTGCGCTTCTGGACCCGCATCTTCGGCATCAATTTTGTTACCGGCGTCGTGACCGGCATCCCGATGGAGTTCCAGTTCGGAACCAACTGGTCGCGCTTCTCTCTTGCGACGGGCGGCGTGATAGCCCAGCCGCTCGCCATGGAAGGCGTATTCTCGTTCTTTCTCGAATCCGCGTTCCTCGGCCTCTTCCTTTTCGGACACAAGCGCCTCGGACGCTGGGGTCACTGGGCCGCGGGCGTGATGGTCTTTATCGGCTCGTGGCTCTCCGGATTCTTCATCGTGATGGCCGATGCCTGGATGCAGCACCCCGTAGCATACCGGCGGCTTGCGGATGGCTCGTTCGAAGTGACCAGCCTGCTCGGCGTCATCACCAACCCCTGGGGACTTATCCAGTATTCGCATGTGATGAGCGGCGCGGTGATTACCGGCGCATTTGCGATGGCCGCGACGGGCGCCTATTATCTGCTCAGCGGCCGCGCGCCCGGATTTGGGCGAATGTTCCTGCGCATCGGCGTCATCGCGGGCGCGATCGCATCGCTCGCGCAGATCTTTCCCACCGGCGATATGCACGGTAAGTACATGGCGCAGCATCAACCCGCCACCACCGCCGCCATGGAAGCGCTCTTCCACACCGAAATCGGCGCGCCGCTCGTGATTCTCGGGCAGCCCGATATCGAGCACGAACGCATCGATAACCCCATCATCGTGAACCGCCTGCTCAGCTTCCTGATTTACGGCACGCCCGACGCGCGCGTTCGCGGCCTCACCGATTTCCCGAAGCAGAACTGGCCGGACAACATCCCGCTGGTCTACTTCGCGTATCACATCATGGCCGGCCTGGGAACCTTGTTCGCGGCAATCATGTGCGTTGCCGCGTTCCTGCTCTGGCGCGGCGCGCTCTTCCGGGCGAAATGGATGCTCTGGATCGTCCTGCTCGCTTTCCCGTTTCCCTTCATCGCCAATATCGCCGGATGGATCACGGCGGAAGTCGGCCGGCAACCCTGGCTGGTCTACAATCTCCTGCGCACGGCGGATGGTTTCTCACCCACGGTTTCTGCGGGCAACGCGCTGTTTACTCTGCTGGGGTTCATGGGCATGTACGCGATGCTGTCCATCTTCTATCTCTTCCTGGTTCAGCGCGAACTCGCACACGGCCCCGCGCCGGCATCGCAGCAAACGCCCGAAACCCCGGCCACCATTTCCGGAGCGTATTGACGCATGGCCACGGTCTGGTACGCTCTCGTCGCGCTGATGCTCGCTACTTACGTGATCCTGGATGGCTTCGATCTCGGCGCCGGCGCGCTTCATCTGATTGCCGCGAGAAGCGATGAGGAGCGGCGCGCGGTTCTGCACGCGATAGGCCCGGTCTGGGACGGCAATGAGGTGTGGCTGCTCGCCGCGGGCGGCACGCTCTTCTACGCCTTCCCGCTGCTTTACGCTTCCAGCTTCAGCGGCTTCTATCTCCCGCTGAACATGGTTCTCTGGCTGCTGATCTTTCGCGCCATCGGCATCGAGTTCCGTCAGCACATCAGCGAATCGGTGTGGCGCGATTTCTTCGACGGCGTCTTCTCCATCGCGAGCATTCTGCTCATCATCCTCTTCGGCGCCGCATTCGGCAACGTCATCCGTGGCGTGCCGCTCGCAGCCGATCACACCTTCTTTGTGCCGCTCTGGACGAATTTCCTGCCCGGCGCAAACCCCGGCGCGCTCGACTGGTACACGCTTCTTGCTGCGATCCTCGCGGTGTGCGCGCTGAGCATGCACGGCGCGCTCTACCTCATCATGAAGACCGAAGGCGCCCTGAACGCGCGCCTGCGCCGCATCGTCCGTCCGCTGTTCGCGGCTGTGGCGCTGCTCACGCTCGCCGCGCTTCCCGCATCCGTCGCGGTGCGGCCCAGTCTGCTCGATAATTACCGCGCAGGTCCCACGGGCTGGATCATCCCCGTCGCGGTGATTGCCGGGCTTGCCGGCGCGTTCGTCTTTACGCGAAACGGCAACGAACGCAACGCATTCCTCTCCTCGTGTCTGTACCTGCTGGCGATGCTTTCGGGCGCGGCATTCGCGCTTTATCCGGTGCTGCTGCCCGCTTCGGGCGATCCCGCCAACAACGTCACCATCGCCAACGCGGCGGCCGGTCCTTCATCGCTTTCCATTGGCCTCATCTGGTGGAGCATAGGCATGGCGATCGCGGTCGCTTACTTCGTGATCGTCTATTCGATGTTCCGAGGCAAAGTCAGCGTGGCCTCCACCACGCATATGTAGATACCTTAGATACCTGCAAAAGCCATCTTTTCAACGCCACGAGAAGCTACTTTCTTCTTCCGTTTCGCCGTCGATCCGCTTAGCCTTTCGAATGCCATTCGCGAGATCATGAGGCGGACGCCGGGATTCCAGGTGATTTATTCAGTGCCGTAGCGCATGTTTTCCAGATCGTGAATCAAGCCGGGTCCCGTCGGAATCCATCCCAGCGCCGCTCTGGTTTGCGCGCTCGATGCCGGCAAATCCCAGCCGGCGAAGGGCGCGAGCCAGCCGAAATGCCCCGCGGCTTCTTCCGGCCTGATCGAGACCACAGGCACGCCCAGACCGCGCCCGACCACCTCGGCGATCGCTCGCGTGGTGACGCCTTCCTCGGCCACCGCGTGATACCGCACATCTCCCTTGCCCTTCTCGAGCGCCAGCCGGTACAGACGAGCCGTATCCAGGCGTGGAGCTGCGGGCCATCGGTTCAGTCCGTCGCCGATGTAGGCCGAAATACCCTTCTCCCGCGCAAGTCGGATCGAATAGCTGACAAGACCCTGCTTCACTGTGTCGTGGATCTGGGAGAGCCGCATCTTCACCACTCGCACGCCCCTGGCCGCCACCGCGTCCGCCGCCTCTTCCGTCGCCGCGCGAGGCATTACGCTGGAACTCGCCGCCGGATCGTTTTCGGTGACAGGCACGCCGGGTCCCAGACTCGATATGGCCGTCCCGGAACTGACGATCAGCATTCTGTTCGAGCCGGCGAGCGCATCGCCCAGCGCCTCGATCGCTCTCCTGTCGATTTCGCAGATCTCCCGGAATCTCGAGAAATCGTGGACAAAGGCCGTGTGAATCACCGCGTCCGCGCCGGCCGCTCCCTTGCGCAGACTTTCCGGATCTTCCACGTCGCCCCGGTGTGGTTCAGCGCCGGCTTCCGCAAGCGACTTCGCGCCTGCGTCCGATCGCGCCAGGCCGAGCACCCGATGACCGGCCTGAACGAGTTCCTGAACGACGGCAGCTCCAATAAACCCCGTAGCCCCCGTAACGAAGACACGCATATTCCATTCCTCCTCGTGACGCCGCGGCCGGCATTGACGGCGGCGCGGCGGATCTGATAAATCGGAGATAGTCTCCGCATTCGAAGATTAACGGAGGCTGTCTCCGGTTGCAAATATTTTCCGCGATGCCTGTGAAACATCCATCCCCGCCCGCGCGCAAACCACGCAGCGACGCGCAGCGCAATCGCGAACGCCTCCTCGAAGTGGCGAAGGATTCTTTTACGCGCTTTGGCGCGAATGCCAGTCTTGACGACATCGCTGCGCGGGCTGGCGTTGGACCCGGAACTCTGTATCGCCACTTTCCCACGCGGGATGCGCTGATCGAGGCGGTTTATCACGCGGAAGTGGAGAAGATCGCGGCCGCGGCGCGCAAATTCTCAGACTCCATGCCGCCGGTTGAGGCTTTGCGGGCGTGGATGCTGCTGTTCATCGATTACATTGCGGCAAAGCAGATCATCGCGCCTGTGCTGAATACCATTGTGGGCGGCCCCTCGAAGCTCTACGAGGGTTCCCGCGCTCACATCGCAGGCGCGCTCGATCTGCTCGTGAAGCGCGCCATCAGAAGCGGCGAGATTCGCCGGGACCTCGATCCGCTCGATCTGCTTCGCGCGCTGATCGGCGTCGCCTTCCTGACCTCCGATCCGGACTGGCAGCAAAGTGCGAGGCGGCTGGTAGACATTCTCATCGCCGGCTCACGCCGAGTCACGCGCTAACCCGCCCTTTATTAGCCCTGCCATCAACAACTTGAAAGCACCTGGCTCCTGCTGGCTGCGCTTCGAAGGCTAACTTCTTCGACAGATAGCATGCGAGTCGTTCTTGCTTACAAGAATTTTGCCGCCGACCGCGCGGTCTCCCACATTGGCCTTGGCGTCACAGCCCTGAATGCCGCCAAATCGCTCCGCGACATCGGCATCCGGGCAGACGTCTGGGCCATTACCAGCGCTGCCGATCTCACAACGCGGCTGCGCCAGTCGGAAGCCACACACGTCGTCATTTCGGCGCCGTGGATCCAGACGCCGGACCTCGCCCGGATGTGCGCCGAATTTCCGGAAACGCAGTTCGCCGTCAACTGTCATTCCAACCTCGGATTCCTGCAGGCCGATCCCAACGCGATGCGACTGGTGCGCGAGGGCCTAGAACTGCATCGGACCACCTGGAATTTCCAGGTCGCCGCCAATTGCACGCGGCTGGCCCGCTGGATCGAAGCCGCTTATTCCGCGCCTTGTCTGTGCCTGCCGAATATCTATCATCTGGAAGGGGGCCGTCCGGACCGAAAGCCGTATGATCGCGGCACTCTTCGCATCGGAGCGTTCGGCGCGACGCGCGCGCTCAAGAATCTTTTAACTGCCGCGGGCGCCGCCCTTGAGATCGCAAACACCATGCGCGCCGACCTTGAATTCTGGATCTCCTCCGGCCGCAATGAAGGCGCCGGGCCGGTCATTCAGGCGCTCCGCCAGATGATGGCCGGCGTTCCTCACGTGAAAATCGTGGAGAACGGGTGGCAGACGTGGCCGCAGTTTCGACAGACCGTGCGGCACATGCACCTGCTCCTTCAGCCGAGCTATACGGAGAGCTTCAACGTGGTGACTGCCGATGGCGCCGCGGAAGGTGTTCCGAGCGTGGTCTCCGACGCCATCGAATGGGCTCCGGACAGCTGGAAAGCGAAGGTGGACGACGCGGGAGATATCGCGCGGGTTGGCTGCAGGTTGCTCAGGAGCCGCTGGGCCGCGAGCGCCGGATATTCCGCCCTGGTAAAGCACAACCGGTCCGCGCTATCGTTCTGGCGCGATTTCCTCAGGTAGCGCGCCCGATTCCCGCTTGCCGGGCGCATGCCGCTTACAGAAAGCTAATTGGACGGTGCGGGCTGGATCGGAATCTGCGCCGGGAAACTGGATCGGCCGTTGTAATAGATCACAATCTGGATCGCATTTCCCACTGCATCCGTTGGGGTGAGCGGGAAATAGACCTGAGTGTCGGTCGCGGTGGCGGAGACCACGCTGCTTGCCGGGCGCAGCACGCCGCCAACGCCCACCTGTACCTGGTCTGGCGTGATTACAGCGCCGGCCGGAGCGAAATTGGCCAGACTGACGACCAGAGTGCTGCCGAGCGTAGCCGGATGGCCGGGGTAGATGTAAGCGCCGGTGCTGTCCTGAATCGCGCCGATGGCCGCGGGTGGCGGATCGATATTAACCTCAACCGGATAGGAAGTCGAGAAGCCGTTGCTTACGGAGAGAACCGCCGGGCCGGCTGGCAGATCGGCCGGGATCTGGAAGTTGATCTGGCTGCTGGAAGCGTAGAGAATCAAGGCTGTTTCGCCGCCAATGGTCACCACCGGCGTGCCGTTCGGGGCGGCCATGTTCTGGCCGTAGAGGCTCACCGTGGCTCCGGCGTAGGAACCGATCAGACCACTGACGCCATTGGGCAGAATCGGCACCGGCGCCGGTTGACCCGCGACGGGAGCCAGCACGGTGAATGCGCCGCTCGAAGTCGCGATCTGGAATCCGGAGATCACGTTGACGTCCGAAGCGGTCTGGGCGGCCGCGCCGGCCACCGAGACGTCGGCGATGGCGTGCGTGGGCGAGATCACGAAGATCCGGCGCACCAGAATGTCCGGCGTGCCGAAGCCGACCGTGGTTTGTCCCGCCGCGAGAGTCATGCCGCTCACCACGATATCCACTTTGGCCTCCACTCCGGCGGGCAGCGTCGATGGTGAGACCGAGACGATGGCGGGCGCGGCGCTGGAGTTGGATGCGTACAGGACCGGCGACGAGGATTCGACCAGCCATGAACTTTGTCCATCGGGATTGAACACCGAGACAGCCTCCGTCTGGCCGTTCGCCGCGGGCGGGGGAGTCACGTTGGCGGTTCCCGTTTGCGGATTGATCGAATTCACCTGCGCGGGAAGACTGTCGAAATAGAAAACGCTGTCCGCATTCCAGTGGACGCCTGCAAGAGTAACTGTGCCGTCGGCATTGCCTGACGCCGAAGTGATGGTCGGCGGATTACTCTGCGTCAGATTGATGCCCGCGGGCAGCACATACATATCCCTCGACGTGTTGAAAACAACGTGCTGCGGACCGGTGGCTGCGTTCGTGTTGAAGCCGAGACTCAGGGCAACGTAGGTATATCCCGAAACCGCATACGGCTCGATGCCGGGTGGCGCGAGCTGAATGTTGCCTCCCATGAACTGAACGCCCAGCCCAGGCGCGCTGCCATTCGAAGCCAGGCCGTAGCCGGATACCGATACCGTGGTGCTGCCGTTGTTCAAATTCACGTCAGCCGGCTTTGCGGCGACGCTTCCCTGATTGAAAAATCCGTAGATTCCGACATCGTAGATGCTGACCGAACTCTGGCTGGCGAGCGAGAAGTTGACGCCGGACGAAACCTGGCCCGCCGATACCGGCACCACGCTCGCCGATGCGATGCTGCTGGTTCCCGGATAGAAGAGCGTGTTGGTGGGCGAGGAAGCCGCCACAACGTTGCCGTTCGCGTCCCACGGTCCAAGAATGTTGGCGTCCGGTGGCAGCGGATGCGCGTAGACATAGTAACTGCCCGGAGGCACACCCGTGATGACATAGCTGCCGTCCGGGTTGGTGACGGCGCTGACGGCATCCCCTCCGGCCCGGATGGCGACTACCGATTGCATGTGAACACCCGCGCCGCCCGCCACCACACGGCCGGAAATCGAGCCGAACTGGGCTGTCTGCGCGGGATAAAGGAAGGTGATGCCGGCCACGTCATCGGCATTGATGGGATGCGTAAGGTTGCTGGCGCTGGTGGTCGCGGTGGACATCGCCGCCGAGGTGAAGGTGTGCTGCAGGCCGAGCGCGTGACCGAGTTCATGGACAGCGGTGGTGAAAAACGTTTCGTTGAAGCTGGGGCCCGGCGCAACCGTGAGGTTCAGGTTGAAGTGCATCGCCGAGCGCGTCACCGGTATGAACTGGCTGCCATCGGCGGCGGTGGCGGGCGTGTCGGTGGCAGTGGGGCCGCCATAGCCCAGAAGACCGGGCGGCAGATCTTCAAAGACGCAATCGATTCCCGGAGTATTGCGGGGTGTCGCGGTGTTCTGGAGCCCTTCGAAACGAACCCGGAGAGCGGAACTGGATATGCTGTCCCAGACGTGCGCAGCGTGGCGAATCTGGTTCACCACGGAGTTGAACGAATCGGTTCCGGAGTATTGGGTCGGTCCGCTTTCGGAAACAAGAACGGGGACGGTATTCGAGTTGAGCGCCGTCAGGTCGAACTTCTCCGGCGCGTTCGCGCCGTTCAGGTAGTGAATGAAGTGGTAATAAGCCGGCAGCGGACAGGCCGCGGCGAGAAGCGCGACGGCGGCGGCAACGCGCCTCATTTCTGCGCTCCGGTATGCGCGGCGATACGCGCGCGGAGATCGCGAAGCCGCGTGGAAGGGGGAACATCGGTGGCCGGTCTTCCGGTGGCGTCGAGCATCAGTTCACCGATCGGCGCACGGCTGAGCGTCACGGAGCCGTCGGATTGAGCGGTGGGATTCAGGATGCCCTGGCTGAGCCCAACCGGGAAGGTGAGGCCGGTGCGGGGTGACGTCCACAGAAACAGGACGTATTCGGACCCGGCGGACAGGACGGGAACGCCGGGGAAGGATTGCCGGTAATGGCCGTTCACTCCGCCGGGGAGTACGAATTCGGCGGGCGCGGTTCCCTTGAGTGTTTCTTCGGTTTGAAGCTGGTAGTGGGTGTAGATCGTCGAACCGGAAAAGGCGGTGGAGACGGACGATATCCGGACGCGGACGATCGAAGTCGCCGCACTGGTGATCTGGTCCAGACTGAGTTGCTCAAGGGTTGCGGCGGGCGCGGAGAGGGCCGCCGCCAGGGCCAGAAATGGCACGAACCGGAACATGGTGCGGCGATAACGAAGCAGACCGGGGGCCAGCATCTGTACATTGATTCTGCGCGGTTTGCGCGAGAGATTCTATATCTCCCGGTACCACCGGGACACGGGGGTGGGGCGGCCTGTCTCAGCGGCTGTTCGCGCACGCCGTCGCTCATTCGTCGCGGACGACGAGAATCGGGATTCGCAGGGCGTGGCGGACGGGGTTAATGGTGTTGCCGAAGATCAGGTCTTTGATGCCGCCGTGGCCATGCGCGCCCATGACGAGGAGATCCGGCTGGATCTCCCGGGCGTAACGGACGATTTCTTTTCGAGGATTCCCGCTGTGGCGAATGGCAGTTTCCACGTCGATCTCCATTTCGCTCAAGGACTGAACGAGCTCGTCGAGATACTGTTGGCCGGCCTGCACTTCGGCAGTGGACGATTCCTGGCCGAAGACCTGGCTGGTGACGCCTTCTTCGACGTGCAGCAGATAGAGGCGGGCGCGATTTCGGGCGCCAAGCCCGGCCGCGTGGCTGAGGGCGATCCGGTCGAGTGGAGAATGGTCGAGGGGGACGAGGATCTTCGAGTAGCGGGGGACTTCGACGACATCCGCGGTGCGCTTTTCGAGGCCGAGCGCGGGAGTTTCATGATGGGTCCGCGGCTGGAAGGAGATGCGGACCAGCAGACCGAGGAGCATGGCGCAGACGGAAATCGACACCGTCCAGACGACAGCCGCCCAGTGTCCGGCGGACTGAGACCATTGCTGGATGGTCTGGGCGGCAAGCCAGATGTTGAGACCGAGGACCACGGCGGCGGTTAGCCAGCCGAGCGCGCGCAGCGGCCAGTTGCTGGCGAATTCGCCCATGCGGCGCCGATCGTTGGTGAACTGGATGAGCGGGATGATGGCGAAGGGCAGCTGCAGATTCAGCACCACCTGGCTGAGCAGCAGGAGGCCGAATGTGCCTCCCGGGCCGGCAAACCAGATGACCGCCACGGCGGGGGCGATGGCAAGCACCCGGGTCACGAGACGGCGCAGCCACGGGCGCACGCGGATATTGAGGAAGCCCTCCATCACGATCTGTCCGGCCATGGTGCCGGTGAGGGTGGAAGACTGGCCGGAGCAGAGCAGGGCGACGCCGAAAAGCTTGCTGGCGAGCGCGGTCCCCATCAGCGGCGCAAGCAGCAGATAAGCCTGCTGGATTTCCGTAACATCCTTGTGGAAGCGATAAAACACCGCCGCGGCGAGGATCAGAATGGCGGCGTTGATGAACATGGCGCCGTTCAGAGCGATGACGCAATCGAGCAGATTGTAGCGGCAGGCGACGCGCTTCTCTTCCGTGCTGCGGCCAATGCGGCGCGTCTGCACCAGCGCGGAGTGGAGATAGAGATTGTGCGGCATCACCGTAGCGCCAAGCATCGCTACCGCGGTATAGAGGCTTGCGCCATTGATGCGCGGCAGCAGGCCGGCGATAATGCCGCCGGCGTCCGGGTGCGCGCGGGCGATCTCGAATACGAAACAGCCCCCGATCACGAAAATGAGGCCAAGGATAAGCGCTTCCAGATAGCGTATTCCGAAGCGCTGCAGGCCGAGCACGATGAGGGTGTCGGCCCCGGTGAGAAGAACGGCCACGATCAGGGGGATACGGAACAGCAGATTCAGCGCGATTGCCGCCCCCAGCACTTCGGCGAGATCGCAGGCCACGATGGCGATTTCACAAAGCAGCCAGAGCGCGATGTTGACCGTCCGGGGGTAGGTTTCACGGCAAGCCTGCGCGAGATCGCGGCCCGTGACAATGCCGAGGCGCGCACCGAGCGTCTGCAACAGCACGGCCATGGCGTTCGACATGACCAGTACCCAGAGCAGGCGATAGCCGAAATGGGCGCCGCCGTCGAGATCCGTGGCCCAGTTGCCGGGATCCATGTAGCCGACGCTGACCAGATAGGCGGGTCCGGCGAAGGCCAGCATGCGCCTCCACGTACCGGCGTGGTCCGTACGGACGGTCTGATGAACGTCCGCAAGCGACCGCATTTCGAGTGGCCCCGGCATAAGTGTGCTTATACCAGGTTAGCGTGAGTGGTCGTTCAGCGCCGCCGTTCGCCGTCAGCGCCCGTGGCGGCTGTCGGCTGTTTCCGGGGAAATCGTGCTCATCAGCGTGTGGACCTGGTGTTCGAGCTCCGCGACGCGCCGTCGCAACGCTTCGATCTCCTGGCCCTCCGGGTCGGGAAGCTTGCCGTGATCGAGAACCCCGTCGGACGATGCTCGTGTGCGCACCACGCGGCCCGGGATGCCGACCACCGTCGAATGATCCGGCACCGGATGCACGACAACCGAGCCTGCGCCGATCTTGACGTGATCGCCGATGCGGATGCTGCCGAGAACCTTCGCGCCGCTGCCGATCACGACATGGTTGCCGATGGTCGGGTGGCGCTTGCCGCGCTCGTTGCCGGTACCGCCCAGCGTCACGCCCTGGAAAATCAGAACGTCGTCGCCAATTTCGGTGGTTTCGCCTATAACGACACCCATGCCGTGATCGATGAAGAAGCGTCGCCCAATTGTTGCGCCGGGGTGGATTTCGATTCCCGTGTAGAAGCGGACGATGGAGGAAAGAAATCGCGGAAGCAGCGGAACCCTGGCCTTGTACAGCGCGTGCGCCACGCGGTGCCAGAGAATGGCGTGCAAACCGGGATAGCAGAGAACGATCTCCAGCACACTCCGGGCAGCGGGATCTTCCCGGAGAATGGTATCGATCTGTTCTCTGATTGCGCTAAACATGGCGCTCGACGCGCTCCGCGCCGGTCCTTATCCGATGCGCCTCAATGCGCGGAAGCTTCGGCCGTTTCAACGATCACCGGAGGGACGGCGCCCGGCGGAACCGGGGCCAGCATGTCTTCCTTGCGATACACGAGCGTTGAAGTGTTGTAGCTGGCGACTTCGAATCCGTGGCCGTGCGTGATCGCGTCGGTGGGGCAGGCCTCCACGCAGAAGCCGCAGAAAATGCAACGGTTATAGTCGATGTTGTAAACCTGCGCATAGCGCTCGCCGCCGCTGATGCGCACCTTCTCGGTATTCTCCGCCGCTTCGATGTAGATGCAGTTGGCCGGACAGGCGGCGGCGCAAAGGAAGCACGCCACGCATTTTTCCAGTCCGTTTTCATCGCGCTGCAGTACGTGCGCGCCGCGGAATCTGGCCTGGAATTTGGGCGGCTCGTCGGGATAGTTCTCCGTCACTGTGGGAGACATCATCTCCTTGAAGGTGACGCCCATACCTTTGGCGACGGCCGATGCCGCGCCGATCACATCACTGAGCTTTGCCATTTTTGCGATTGGGAGGCCCGGCGCGTGATACCGGAAAAGTGCTCCGTGTCCTCTGCATACATCTTATCGGAAGCGCCCTCGACCATGCTCGACTCCGCACGGGAGTCAGTTCTTCGAGCTTCAACCGGGGCGGTGAGCCGGTACGAAATCGCAGAACGAAAAGATCTTCGCGCCAAAGCGGCGGGCAAGTTCTTCGAGGCCCCGCTTCTCGAAGCCGTCAAACGAAAGCGAAATAAGTCCGTCCGCCTCAACCAGAAAGACAGAGGGAACGTGGGTAATGCCGTATGCTTTGCTGGCCGCGTAAGAAGGACCAGGGTCGATCAGCATGGGGAACGAAAGGCCGAAACGCTGGCGGAACTTCCCGGTATCGGCGGCGTTATCCTGCGAGATCGCAATCAACTGCGGCGCATCCCCGTTCCGGCCCGACGCCAGCCGCTCGAGAAACGGCATGGTGAACTGACAGGTCGGGCAGGAAACCTTGAAGAAGACAACCATCACGGCGCCGCGCTTTCTTGCTTCAGAGAGCGTAAAATTCCCGGTGGCCGAATCGGCGATCTCGATCTCCGGCGCGGCGCTGCCCGGCTGGAGCATTATTCTTCCTCGGACCCCTTTACGAAAGACAAAATGTCGAAGCGCTTGGCGACGCGCCCGGGGAAAAAGCTGTTCACCGCCTCGGTTTCGTCGTCAAAAGCCTCAAAAATCGTGTCGATCTTGGTCATCACCAGCAGTTCCATGTTGCGCCGGTTCATGTGCTCGAGCCGTGCGGCGCCACCCGCCTTCCGGACCGCTGTCCCGCACATGACGAGCGCACCGAGCCCAGTACTGTCGATGTAATCCACGGATTTGAGATTCAGGATCAGTCGGGGTTCCGGCGCGCGGGCGAGTTTTTCAATCTCCGCACGGAATTTTGTAGCCTCCTCGCCGGCCGTAATACGGCCTGTGAGGTCGAGTATGGTGACCCCTTCCCGATCGCGTTGCCTGATTTCGAGACTCATCGCACCAAAGCGCTGCTCTACAGTCTAGTTTTTTAAGAATCAGCGAATCAACTTCAGAATCCAGTTAAAACGCGGCGGACTGCTCCGCCGGTACCATGCCCCTAGCCTGGACGAGCAGGAACTGGACAGAACGAACCTGGACTGAAGAAGCCTGGAAGGAGCGCGAGATCGCGGTACTTTCACGCATCGAACGAGCCGGTGGCGATGCTGCTGCATGGCAAATCGGGCGACGGGCCGCCCGCAGCGTATTGCGCAATTACAGCACCAGTTTTTTCCTCGTCACCCGATTTCTGCCCTCGGCCAAGCGCGACCAGGTGGACGCGATCTATGCGGCTGTCCGGTATCCGGATGAGATCGTTGATACCTTCCCTCTCGACTCGGCGGCGAAACTGGCGCGAATCTCCGCCTGGCGGAGCGCTTACCGGCGGTCCCTCTCGGCCAGTTCCTGCGGCGAAGCGATTCGCGCCGGCGTCCCCCTGTTCCTCGCGCTTTTTTCCGACGTGGTGCGGCGCAATGGCATTCCCCACGACTTCTATGAGAGCTTTCTCGACGCCATGTCAGCCGACGCGCAGCCCTCTGCTTACGCCAGTCTCGATGACCTGATCGACAACTACGTTTACGGAAGCGCCATCGTGGTCGGCTATTTTCTTGCTTACGTTTACGGCGCGGAACGCCCGTCGGACTGGCAGCGGGCGCTCGATGCCGCACGCGATCTCGGCATCGCTCTGCAGTTGACCAATTTTGTGCGCGACGTGTCGGACGACCAGCGGCGCGGGCGGGTTTATATTCCTCAGGATCTGCTCCGCGCGAAAGGGTTGAGCGGCGCGCGCCTCGAACTGGCCCGAATCGCCGAGCGGAAATACCAGGCGGCGCTGCAGAACCTGGATGCGTTCGCGGCCGATTCGCGGGTCGCCATCCGAGCCTGCATCGACGTATACGGGAAACTGAACCATCGGGTCGCGGCCAACCCGGATGGCCTCACGCACCGGCAGACGGTTCCGGCGATCGATAAATTCAAAAGCCTGCCGCCGGCGAAATTCTGGCGCATTCCGCTCGCCTATCTGGGGGCAATCTGAACGGGGCGCCGCACGTTGGGGTGGTGGGCGCCGGGCTGGGAGGGCTCAGCGCGGCAATCCATCTGCGCCGGGCCGGATACCGGGTGACCGTGTATGAGCGTAATTCGCGTGTCGGCGGGCGGGCCAACCGCATTGAGCATGGCGGATTCCGCTGCGATACCGGCCCTACGCTGCTGAACTACCCGTGGATCTTCGAGCAGCTTTTCGAAGCAGCGGGACGCCGGCTCGGCGATTACGTGCGGCTGTTGCCGGTGGATCCTTCGGTCGAGTTCCGCTGGCCCGACGGCGCCCGCTTTCAGCTCTCGAGTGACATGAACCGGTTGCTGGCCGAATGCGAGCGGCTCGATCCGGGCTCGTCGTCCTCGATGCTCGATTTTTTTCAGGACGCCGCCGCGAAATTCCGGCTCTCTTTCGACAAACTGGTCACGAGCAACGAGACGAGTCCGCTGCGCTGGATTGGCCGGTTGCGCGTACGGGAAATCCTGCGAACCTCGATCTGGCGTTCGCTCGACGGGGAACTGGCGCGCTTCTTCAAATCCCGCTACATTCGCGAGGCGTTCGGCTCATACGGGATGTACCTTGGCGGGTCGCCGTTTGAGTTGCCGGGCGTATTCTCCATCCTGCCTTACGGCGAAATCGCCCATGGATTGTGGCTTCCGAAGGGCGGAATCCACGCCCTGGTCGAGGCGATCGCGCGCATCGCCGGGGAGACGGGCGTTGAGATTGAGACAGACACGGACGTATCGCGAATCGATGTTGCGGAAGGGCGTGTACGAGGCATCGAGTTCACCGATGGCCGGTATCGGGAGCACTCGATCGTGGTGTCGAATGTGGATCGGCCTTCCACGGACCGGGACCTGCTCGGCGGGGCTCACAAATCATCGCGAAAGCCGCCGAAGATGACGCCGGGCGTGATGACTTTCTACTGGGGCGTACGCGGGCGCATCGAGGGACTCGGTCACCACACCATCTTCCTGCCGGAAGACTACCGTGGAGCTTTCCGCGACCTCTGCCAACGCAGGAGGATTCCGTCCGGGCTGCCGTTCTATGCTGCGATTCCGTCTGAAACCGACCCCGATCTCGCGCCCGCCGGCGCCTCCACGCTGTTTGTCCTCGTGCCGACTCCGCTTCTGAGCGAAATGCCGGGTTGTGACTGGAAAGCGGCGGCGTGCGACGTTCGCGCGAGGGTGCTCGCAACGCTCGGCCTCGACCCCGCGCGCATTGTCTTCGAAGAAGTCTGGACGCCGGAAGACTGGAGTGAGCGCTTCGGCCTCTTCGACGGATCGGCGTTCGGCGCCTCGCACATCCTGCGGCAGATCGGCCCGCTTCGGCAGCCCAACTATTCGCCTGAAGTTGGCGGCCTGTATTACGCCGGCGCCAGTACGACTCCGGGAACGGGGATGCCCATGGTGGCGCTCAGCGGACGGATGGCGGCCGAAAGGATTGTCGAGCGGCACGGCGTTCCGGAAGCAATGGGGATTGAGGATTTTGCCCATGCACGTTGAGCGCTTCGGTCATGGTCCGGTGGAACTGCTGTGCCTGCACGGCTGGAGCGGCGATCATCGCACCTTCGAGCCATTGGCCCACCTGATTCCGGATGGCTACAGCCTGCTTTGTCCCGATCTGCCGGGGTGCGGGAGATCGGCCGCGCCGGAGAACTGGTCGGCCGAAGCGATCGTCGAAGCCCTGGCGCCATGGCACCGGCCCCGCATGATTGGCAATTGCAGTGGGGCGATCTTCGCGCTGCTGCTCGCGCAAAGGCGGCCGGTGGAGTGGATCACGATGATTGACGCCTTCGCTTACTGGCCGTGGTACTTCCGGTTGTTTCTTGCGCCGGGATGGGGCCGCCATGCGTACGGGGCCGCGTTTGCGAATCCGGTGGGCCGCCGGATTGCGGATCTGTCGCTCGCGAAACATCGGGCGGCTTCCACCAGTCTCACCGAGGGATTCGCCGGCGTCGATCACAAAATGACTTACCGCTACCTGCAACTGCTTGCGGAGATCGGGCCGCCAGAGCAGTTTCGCGGTGTGGATGCCGCAATCCGAATCGTCCACGGCGCGCGCACCTTTGCCGCCATACGCCGTTCGGCCGCAATCTGGAAAAGCATTTTTCCGGCGGCTCAGGAATCCGAATTAAAGGGCGCGGGGCATCTGCCGATTCTCGAGGCCGCCCCCGCACTCAGCCGCATCATTTTCAGGGAGCCAGCTTGTCAGCAACCCTCGACACTATCCGTCAACTGATCGAACAGGCTCTGGAACGCAGCCTTCCGCAGAGCACCCTTGCGGGAAACGCGCGCCTGAACGCAGCCATCCGGGACGCCGTATTTCCGGGCGGCAGGCGGATGCGGCCGCTCTTTACGCTGCTCGGCGCGTCGGCCGCTGGCGTCAGTCTGGAGCATGCCGCGCCTGCCGCGTGTGCGGTGGAGTTTCTGCATTCGAGTTCGCTGATTTTCGACGATCTGCCGTCGATGGATGACGCGCGTTTGCGCCGCGGCCGCCCGGCGATTCATGCCCGCCACGGGGAATCGCTGGCCGTGCTGGCCGGACTCGCTCTGTTCAACGAAGCATGGCGGCTGTTCGGATCGTCGCCCGCACTGGCGCGCGCCGCGGCGTCTGCAATCGGCGTGGATGGCATGATCGGCGGGCAGGGGATCGATCTGCTCGGTCCCGCCTTCGATCCGGCCGCGCGCGACCGCAAGACCACGAGCCTGATGGGGCTTACGTTCGCCGCCGGCGCCCTTCTCGGCGGCGCGAAGGCCGAACACGCCCTGCTTCTTTCGCACTGCGGAGAACGGATCGGACGCGCCTATCAGGTTCTGGACGATCTGATGGACGATTGCGCCGCCACGGGCAAAACGACCGGACAGGATGCGCGCCACGGACGTTTCTCGCATTCGGGACAGACGGGCGCGCGCGAGCACGCGATGGCGGAAATCGCAAATTGCGCCGGTCTTCTCGGCAAAACCTTCGGCGACCCGGCCCGGCCGCTTTTGGCCGCCATCCATGACATGTTCGATTCCGCGGTTGCGGACGCAGCCGCCGCCTAACTCTCGATGACGAAACGCGCCGTGGTGATTGGAGCAGGGCTTGGGGGTCTCGCCACCGCCGCCCGGCTGGCGCGAACCGGCTGGCGCGTCACGGTGTGCGAAGCCGGCGACAGCTTCGGCGGCAAAATGAACCGCTGGGCGCCGGATGGTTTTCACTTCGACACAGGCCCCTCGCTCATCACCATGCCCTGGGTTTTCCGCGAAACCTTCGAAGCCGCCGGAGGCCGCCTCGAAGACTATGCGGAACTCGTCCGGCTCGACCCCATCGCGCAATACCGTTTCGACGACGGCACGGAATTCGACTACACCAGCCGGTTGCCGGAATGGCACGCCACCCTGGGGCGTCTGAACTCGCTCGACGTGGAAGGATTCCACCGATTCATGGCACTGGGCGGGAAGCTGTTCGAACTTTCCAGCGCCACTTTCTTTCGGCGCTCGCCGTTCGAGCGGCCCCGGCTCTCCGAGCTGCGCGCAATCACCGGCGTTCCGCTGCGGCATGCCTGGGGAAATTATCAGCGGATGGTTGAGAGCTTCTTCCGGGACCGCCGTCTGCGCCAGTTGTTTGGGCGTTATCCGACATACGTCGGTTCGTCTCCGTATCAGGCGCCCTCGACGCTCGCGGTGATTCCCTACATCGAATTCAGCCTTGGCGGCTACGCGGTTCGCGGTGGACTTTACCGGATTGTGGAAGGTCTGGCGGATCTCGCGCGCGCCGCGGGCGCGGAGCTTCGAGCCTGCGCGCGTGTGACGCGGATCGTGACCAGTCGCGGATCGGTTTCCCACGTGGAACTCTCCGGTGGAGAACGGATCGATTGCGATGTCGCGGTGATGAACGGCGACGCGGCGACGCTCGACGAACTTCTCGGGCGCAATCGCAACGAAGCCGGCGAAAACAGCGCGGCTCCACCCGATCGTTCGATGTCTGGCGTCGTGTTTCTCTTTGGGCTGAACCGCAGACTTCGCGGAATTCAGCCGCATACGGTGATGTTTTCCGCCGATTACCGCCGCGAATTCAGCCAGATTTTCGAGCACAGCCACTTTCCGGAAGATCCGACCGTGTATGTGAACGCGCCCTCCGTTGCGGACCGCTCACTTGCGCCGGAAGGCGGTGAGACGCTGTTCGTAATGGCCAACGCTCCCGCCAGCCACACCGTCTGGGATGCGAAGAAGATTTGCGAAGCGCGGTCGCGTATTCTCGCCCGCCTGCGCCGCTCCGGTTTTCCCGCCTTCGAAGGCGCCATCACGGTAAGCGATGTCTGGACGCCCAACCGGCTCGCGAACCGTTATCTCGCGCCGGGAGGCGCTATTTATGGCGGCAATTCGCATGGCTGGAAGAACGCGTTTCTGCGGCCCGCCAACCGCAGCCGGAAAGCGGACGGATTGTATCTGGTGGGCGGAAGTTCGCATCCCGGCGGCGGTACGCCCACCGTACTCATGTCCGCCGCCATCACCACTCGCCTTATCGAACGGCGGTTCGGAAATTGACCTTCCGGGGCGTGCTCTGGGCGGTGTACGCCGTGTTCTGGGCAGGTGGCGTGATCGCCGGTGGCGCTGCGAGGCAGGCGGCATGGGCCCCGCCGGCTTTCCTCGGCATCGCCGCAACCATCGTGCTCCTCGAAAGGTCAACACGCGAACGCCCCAGTCTCGTCGCTGCGGCTCTCATCGGTTTCGCGTCTGAACTGATTGGAGTGCATTCGGGAGTTCCGTTCGGGACGTATCGCTACACCACGGTTCTCGGTCCCGCCGTGGCCGGAGTTCCCCTCGCGATCGCCTTCGCCTGGGTGGTTCTGATCGATTTTGCGCTGGCCGCCGGCCGGCAATGGTGGAGAGCCGCGCTTCTGATGACTGCGGCCGATCTGGTGATTGACCCCCTCGCTTCCGGCCCGCTTCATTACTGGCAGTGGCTGCAACCCGGCTCGTATTACGGGGTGCCAATGGTAAATTTCGCGGGCTGGCTGATCGTTTGTGCGATTATCCTCGTGTTTCAGCCTGCCACCCGGCGATTTTCCGCGGCGGGCTGCAGCGTGCTCGTGTTCTTCAGCGTGCTCGCATTCGAGAATCGCCTTTGGGTTCCGGCCGGAATCGGATGCGTACTGGCGGCAGCCCCCGGATTGTCCACTGCCCGCGTTAAGTTTCCGCTGGTTCGTCGTCCGGGAACAGCGCCGTAACGGATGTCCCGCGGCCCACCGTGGACGTGACGTACAAGGCGCCCCCATGCGCACGAACGATCCCCGCCACGGCGGCCAGCCCCAGTCCCCGGCCCTGGAATTTAGTGGTGAAAAACGGGTCGAACATCCGGGACTGGATCTGCTCGCTCATTCCGCAGCCGGTGTCGGAAACCTCGACATAAACATACCGGCCCGGGCCGCCTTCACTGATATCGGCCCGAACGATATCGAACTCCGAAAGCGTCCTGTGGCCGCTCCGAATCACAATCTCGGCGGGTTCTTTCATCGGCCCGGCATCGACCTGAAAAGCTTCCGCTGCATTGGTGACGAGGCTCAGAATGACCTGTTGAATCTGCGCGCGATCCGCTCGCATGCAAGCGCGTTCCCGCTCCGCTTCCACGCGGATACGGATGGAGCGCGGCGTGGCGGCGCGGGCAATCTCGCTCACCTCGTGAATTACCCCGGAGACGTTCACGCGTTCCAGCAGTACGCTACCTTTGCCTGCGTACGCGAGCATCTGCCGGGTCAGCCGCGCGGCCTCGTTCGCTGAGCGCGTGATGCGTTCGATGAAATTTTGGGCGGCATGCCCGGTTCCGACGGACTCTCGCGCGAGACTGGCGTAGCCGATCACGGCGGTCAGCAGATTGTTGAAATCATGAGCGATGCCTCCTGCGAGCACCGCGATGGATTCGGTTTTCTGCGCCTCGCGGAGATGTTTTTCGGTCAGGCGTTTCTCGGTCAAGTCCAGCACATGGCAGAGTACGGCGTCGAGGCCCCCGTCCCGGTCGTAAATGGTGGAACTATGCCATTCGCATTCGATGACGGAACCATCTTTTCGATGATTGCGGTACACCATCGAGGCGCGAGGCTGAGTCCCGTCCAGAAAACCCCGGAAGACCCTGTGGACGGTATCGAGATCGTCCGGATAAATAAAGGGAAACTCTTCGACCCCGCGGTCGAGCACCTCGGCCGCCGTCCAGCCGAACAGTGCTTCGGCTTCCCTCGACCATCGTGTGATCCTGAGTTCGCTGTCGAGGTGAACAATCGCGATCGGCGAATTCTCAATAAGCGCATTCAATCGTGGAATGGCGGCTGCGAGCGCCTGCTCGGTCTGTTTCCGGGCCGTGATATCGATCAGAATCCCGGTGCTGCGGACAGCGCGGCGGTCACCACCTTCGCCGGAGAAGAAGGTCTTCGAACACTTATGCACCCACCGGATATCGCCATCGCTGGCGCGAACCACGCGGAACTCCAGGTCGAACTCACCGGAACCGGTGGGATCCAGCGCCTTCGAAAAATGCTCCGCCACCCGTTCCCGGTCGAATGGGTGAACCGCAGCGAGCAGCGTCTGCTGGCTCGCATCGGAGCCGCGCGGCAATCCGAGGATGTCGTACATTTCGGGCGACCAGAACGACGCGCCGGTCTCGGCATCCAGATCGCGGATACCAAAACCCGATGCCTGCGCGGCCAGGCGAAGACGCTCTTCGCTTCGCGCGAGTTGCCCGGCCACGCAGGCCCGCTCAACGGCCGGCCAGACGCGCGAGGCGAATTCGTGCAGCAGATGCAGATCCGGAGCTTCCCATTCCCGCGCCGAGGAACTGATGACGGCGAGCAGCGCCACCGGTTTGCCGTCGCGGAGATAAGCCGTTTGCACGATGGCGCGAAAACCCTCGGCTGCGAAGCGTGGCGCGAACGCCGCGGTGCGGGCGTCCGTTGCCAGATCCGCGATGGCGACCGTCTCGCCGGCTTTGAGGGCGGCGATCACCTCTGGCAAATAGAACTGCCGGAGCTGATACGCGCCGAGTTCGGCCGGGCCGGCTTTCTTCCACTGGTACGAGACGTTGATCGAATCCCGAAGCGGATCGAATTCGCTGAACGAGCAGCGATCGGCCTGAAAGTGCTCGCCCAGCAGCCGCAGTGCCTCGCTTGCGAGTTCGCGGGCGCCACTCACGCCGGCAATGGCGTGGTCCAGCCGCAGGAGAAACCGGGCATCTTCGGCGGCGCGCCGCATTCCGGAAATATTCGTCACCAGGGCCAGCAATTTGGAGGGCCGCCCATCTTCTTCCTCGGCCACGGATACGAACCTGCGACCCCAGATCGGCTTGCCGCTTTTGTGGATGTAACGGGTCTCGACTTCGAAAGAGGGCATTTCGCCCGAAAGCACGCGCTCCACCAGCATGATGTTGCGTTCACGGTCGTCCGGGTAAAGCAGTCCCGAAACGAGCCTGCCCATTAATTCCGCTTTGGTGTAGCCAAGCCATGCGCAATAGGCCTGGTTGCAATCTTCAAGGCGTCCGGCGCGATCCGAAATGCTGATTCCGGTAGCCGCATTTTCGAAAATGCCGCGGAATTTTCGCTCACTCGCCTCGAGACGCGTCTGCCGCCGCCGCACTTCGGTTACGTCGCGGATAACGGCCAGGAGGCCAACCCTGTTACCGGTCTCGTCAAGCATGGCGGTGACCGCAGACTCGACGCGCCATTCACGCCCGTCTCGTCCGATGTGGGTGGTTTCACCTCGCCAGCGGCCCTGCTCCTGCAATATCGCCCACGCCGATTGTTCGGCGGCTTCGGAATCGAAACGGTACTGAATCACTTCCGAAAGGCGCTTGCCCAGAACTTCGGCGGCCGGCACGCCATACCGCTCCGAAGCCGCGCGATTCCAGATCCGTACCCGCTCCTCGCCGTCCACAAGAATCACCGCGTCTGCAATCTGCTCCAGAACTTCGGTTTGCAGGTTCAACCAATGGCTTACTGCATGGGCAGGAGTTGGCATAGCGGTTCCCTACGCTGTTTCGGCATAATCGGCCGTGGTAGTACCAGCCGCAGAGCGGTTGCCATGCCGCCCGACGCAACATTAGGTACTCATTCTGGCAGAAGAAAGCGAGGATTTCATCAGGATTTACAAACCCACCCCTGTATGAAACTAAGTAGCGTCAGACATTTTGCCTGGCTTGTTGCCACCATGCTCCATTCCAGCTACCTCCGGATTCACCTTCGGAAAATGCATATCGAAAGATTCCAGCGTCTTTACGACGACGTGAGAGACGCAGTAGTTACGGAACCACTTATGATCTGAGGGAATTACGTACCAGGGTGCGTCTTTTGTGCTGCATCTGGAGATCAGGGCTTCATAGGCCGTCTGGTAGTCGTCCCAGAATCGGCGTTCCCGGAAGTCGGCGGGAGAAGCTTTCCAGTTCTTTTGCGGGTCTTTGAGGCGCTCCTTGAAGCGTTTTTCCTGCTCGCCGCTGGATATATGCAGAAAAAACTTCAGGATACAGACATCATTATCAGTCAGAATTTTCTCGAAAGCGTTGATCTGGTCGAACCGCGACTGCCAGGTGCTCTTTGGAACCAGGCGGTGAACGCGCGTGACCAGCACGTCTTCGTAATGCGACCGATTGAAAATTCCGATAAATCCTTTGGCAGGCACCGCGGCGTGGACCCGCCAGAGAAAGTCGTGCGCCAGTTCGGTTGCGCTCGGCTGTTTGAATGAGGTCACGCTGCAGCCCTGCGGATTCACGCCGGACATTACGTGTTTGATGGTGCCGTCCTTGCCGGCCGCATCCATCCCCTGGAGCACGATCAGCAGCGCGCGTCTGCTTTCCGCATAGAGCAGTTCATGCAGATTCGCGAGCTGCTGAACGTGCTGTTTCATCTCGTCGCGCGCGTCCGATTTGGAAACCCCGTGGGTATCTTTCGGGTCCCACTTCTTCAGCTCGAATTTGTTCGGGGAATCGACGCGAAGCCTGTCTGCATGAAGCGCCACCACCGCCAGTTTGCTACGAGACGATGACTATTGTCCAGGAAGAACTGTGAGAACGCGGGCGAGAACCTCCTCCGGCGAGCGGCCGCCGGCGTCGATCACATGCGCATCTCCTGGTCCCTGGGGTGACCAGCGCTGGCGGAAGCGTTCCGATGGCGCACCGGCGAAGATCGCGACCAGCGGAATGCCCGACGCCGCCGCGGCATGCTGTCCGGCGGAGTCGTAGCCGAAATAGAAATCGCTTTGCGAAATGATTGACGCGAAGCCGGCGAAGGAACCCTCCCAGAAGCGAAGATCGATGGAACCACAGGCGGCTGCCGCTTCAGTGACGCGCGCAGCCTCAGCGCCGCCGGCGCCGCGGTCCACATAGAGCGTCCGAAAGCGCCGGGCAATTTCCGCGATCACCCTGCGTTCGAACTCGAGTCCGAGACGCTTGTTCTCGTTTTCGCCTACGCCCAGGCTGATGGTGGCGAAAGGCCGGCTCGCAGCTGCGTGCACGCGCTTCGGATCGAGAAAGGCCGGGCCTGTGATGCCGAAATTCGAATGCAGCCACTCCCGGACAAGGTCTCTCAGGTTGGCGCTCCCATAACCGCCTGCCGTGCGGCTGGGGAAGTGGAAGCAGCTTGCGGGCTCGCAAACGGGAATGAGGCCAAGCTGCGTCATCCGCGAATCGGGATCGATTACGATCCGGTTCGGCGTGTGGAGCTGCTCTCGAAGACGGTGCGCGAATTCGATTCGGTCCTCGATCGAGCCTCCGCGCGGATAATCCGCTTCCAGAAAGTCCAGCCCGCGCTCATTTTCGAACAGCTCGATCGATTTGCGATTGGCGACGAACACGACGCGGGCCTGCGGGAAGCGCCGCCGCATCGCCATCAACATGGGGCTCACGATCTTGATATCGGCGCCCAGCGTGACGCGCGAGAGCACGTAGACGGTATCGACCGGATCGGGAATTTGCGGCTCTGCTCTATGTGCTCGCGGAATCCACACGCGCATCAGCTTTTCGTAGATCGCCGCCTGCGCCGGATCGAACGAATCGGCGAGCGCTTCGACCACGATGCGAAAGAATTCCCCCGCGCACCCGCCGCCGAGCGACCGGACTTCAGCCGGATCGGGTTCTTCGCCGCTTCGGATGCGATCGAGCAGCCGCCTCGCCCGCTCGCTACACGAAATACTTGCCAACAATCGGTCTCAGCTTCTCGAGCGTAGCGGGAGGAACCAGCTTCTTGTCCGTGATGAGCGCATGCGCGAGCGACGAGCCGCACTTGCACTGGCGCGTGGCCGGCATCAGCTTTGCCGCCTCTGCCACCACCGCGCATGCATTCGCCGCGTTCTGTTGCAGCACGCGCAGAATATCGGTCACCTGCACGGCGTCGTGCTCCTCATGCCAGCAATCATAATCCGTCACCATGGCGATGGTGACGTAGCAGATTTCGGCTTCACGCGCCAGCTTCGCTTCCTGCAGGTTGGTCATGCCGATGACATCCATCCCCCAGGAACGATAGATATTGGATTCTGCTTTGGTGGAGAACGCGGGCCCTTCCATGCACAAGTAGGTTCCACCGCGGCTCACGTGCACCTTCGCGGACTGGCAGGCCTTCTCAACCACCAGCGAAAGCTCCGGGCACACCGGATCGGCGAAACTGACGTGCGCCACCAGTCCTTCACCGAAGAAGGTGGAGATGCGGCCGCGGGTGCGGTCGAAGAACTGATCGGGAATCACGAAATCGAGCGGCTTGTGTTCTTCCTTCATCGATCCGACCGCGCTCAGCGAAAGGATGCGCTCGACGCCCAGCGTCTTCATCGCATAAATATTGGCGCGAAAGTTCAATTCCGAGGGCGAGATCCGATGGCCGCGCCCGTGCCGCGCCAGAAAGAGGACGTCTTTGCCTTGTAACTCGCCGCGAATAAAGTTATCCGACGGCGGTCCAAAAGGAGTTTGTATGGTGATTTCTTCCTGGGCTGAAAAGCCGGGCATGGAATACAGACCGCTTCCGCCGATGATGCCGACAGGTGGCAAATGTGCTCCTTATTGTTGGATAAGTTCCCATAGTACGCCACCGGTGGAAGCGGGATGCACGAAGACGTAGAGGTGTCCGCCCGCGCCTCGCCGGGGCGGTCCGAGCAGCCGCGCGCCCGCGGCTTCAAGGCGGCCGATTGCGGCGTTGAGATCGGGAACCCGCAGAGCCACGTGATGAAGACCGGGGCCGCGCTTCGACACGAATTTCGCGATCGTCGAATCCGCGGCAGCGGCCTCGAGCAGCTCGATTCGCGACTCGCCGGCGGGCAGCATGGCCACCCTAACCTTTTCGTGTTCCACGGTCTCGCATGAAGCCACCGTGAGACCCAACTGGTCGCGATAGAAGGCAAGGGCTGAGTCGATCGATTCCACTGCAATCCCCATGTGATCGATCTGGAAATCCGCCTCTGGCGACTTCCACCGGCTGCGCTCGCGCATCTCCAGCGCCACCGCCAGCTCTGCAATGCCCCTGCCTTCGGTCGCCACCGTCAAAAAAATCGGCGCGCGCTTCTCACCGAGCGAGAGCATGCCCTCGATTTCCCGCCGGGTTTTCTCGGCGCCGGGCAAATCCGCCTTGTTGATCACGAACACGCCGGCGATCTCCATGATTCCCGCCTTGATCGCCTGAACATCGTCGCCCATGCCGGGAGTCAGCACCAGGGCGGTCACATCGGCCACGCCCGCCACCGCAATCTCATCCTGCCCTACGCCCACCGTCTCGATCACGATCAGATCGAATCCCGCGGATCGAAACAGTTTCGCCAGATTGAACGTCGTTTTCGCCAGACCGCCGGGCGCGCCCCGGGTCGCCATGGAGCGCACGAACACCCCGGAATCGGCGTGATGCCGCTGCATCCGGATGCGGTCGCCCAGAATTGCCCCGCCCGTGGCGCGGCTCGATGGATCCACCGCGAGAATCGCCACCGTTTTGCCGTGCGCGCGCCACTCCGCCGTCAGCGCGTCCACGAGCGAACTCTTGCCGGCGCCAGGCGGTCCGGTGACGCCGATAATCAGCCCCGCTCCCGCGGGCAATCCATCCGGCAGCGGCGCGCCGTTCTCGATCGCCGTGGCCAGGCGTGCAATCTCGCGCGGCGGCATCGATCAGTCGTTCAGCAGCTGCCGCGCGATCACCAGCCGCTGAATTTCGCTCGTTCCTTCGCCGATCGTGCACAGCTTCACGTCTCTGTAGAACTTCTCCACCGGATAGTCCTTGATGAAGCCGTAGCCGCCGTGAATCTGCACCGCCTCATTCGCGATCCAGACCGCTGATTCGGAGGCGAACAGTTTCGCCATCGCCGATTCACGCGTGACGCGCTTGCCCGCGTCGATCATCTTCGCCGCGCGATACGTCAGCAGCCGGGAGGCGTCGAGTTTCGTCGCCATATCGACCAGCTTGTGCTGAATCGCCTGGAATTCGGAGATCGGCCGCCCGAACTGCTTGCGCATTTTCGAATATTTCAACGCCGCATCATACGCGCCCTGGGCCATGCCGATCGAAAGCGCGGCGATCGAAACCCGTCCGCCGTCCAGAATCCGCAGGCTGTCCACGAAACCTTCACCCTGCCTGCCCACCATCTGGGATTGCGGCAGACGGCAGTTCGAGAAGATCACTTCGCCCGTGGCGCTGGCCCGGAGACCTAGCTTGTTTTCTTTCTTGCCGGGCCGGAATCCAGGCGTGCCCTTCTCCAGAATGAACGCCGAAATCCCGTGCTGCGCCGCGGAACGGTCCGTCATCGCCATGCCCACGCACACATCGGCGTAATGCGCATTGGTGGTGAAAGTTTTCGATCCGTTCAGCACCCAGCAATCGCCGTCGCGCACCGCTGTGGTTCTCGTTCCCGCTGCGTCCGATCCGGCCTCAGGCTCCGTCAGGGACCAGCATCCGATCCATTCGCCGGAAGCCAGCTTCGTCAGATACTTCTGCTTCTGCTCCGCGTTGCCGGCTTTATAGATGTGGTTGGAACACAGCGATGTATGCGCCGCGAGGATGATGCCGACCGAACCGTCCACGCGCGAAAGCTCCTCGATGATGATGGCGTATTCGACATAGCCCAATCCCGCGCCGCCATACTCCTCCGGGAAGATGCTTCCCATATAGCCCAGCGAGCCGAGCTTTTTGATTACTTCGAGCGGGAACGTCTGGTTCTCGTCCCACTCCATCACGTGTGGCGCGATCTCCGCGGTCGCAAATTCGCGCACCTCACGCCGCAGCTGGATTTGTTCTGGCGTGTATTCGAAATCCACGCTTCGATTATGTATCGCGCACAACGCCCGCCCGCGCCCCGGGCTGTGCCATCCATCGCGGACCAACCGGTCTCGAGGCCCGTCTTACCGCTTGTATCCGATCATCCGCAGGAATCCGCGCCGCTGCTCGGCGTGCTCGGCCTGTTCCACGCCTTTTGGCGCGTGGCCGTCTATCACCCCCATCACGCCGCGCCCCTGTTCGGTCGTGGCGACGATCACTTCCACCGGATTCGCCGTCGCGCAGTAGATGGTGCAAACTTCCGGGGCGGCGTGAATCGAGCGAAGCACATTGATCGGGTACGCCTCGCGCATCACCACGGCGAAAAAGTGTCCGGCCGCAACGGACTTCGCGATCTCCACCGCCGCATCCCGCATCTCGTCATCCGTACCGTCATGCCGGATCAGGCAGGGCCCCGATGCTTCGCAGAACGCCACGCCGAATTTGATGTTCGGCGCCGAGTTCACCATCGCCTCGTAAATGTCCTCGACCGTCTTTATAAAGTGACTCTGTCCGAGCACGATGTTCGCGTCCTTCGGGATCGCGAGCTTCACCACGTCGAAGTTCAGCATCACCGAGTATGTTAAGTCATAGACTCGTGAACATGCGCTCCCAGCTCGCGCTCGCCGCTCTCGTCTCCACTTCCTTCGCCGCCTTCGCCGCCGAATCGCCGCTGGTGGACCGCGTCGATACCACTGCGTTCATCCAGCTCGAAGCCCCTGGCTTCGCCGCGCTCACGCCAAAACAGCAGGCGCTGGCATATTGGCTCGCTCAGGCCTCGATCGCGATCGATCCGATCATCTACGATCAGGTCTCGCGCTTCGGTCCACGCCAGAAGCTTCTGCTCGAGGCGGTGATTCGAGCCAGGGACAAGGTCGACCCCGCCACTTACGGCAAGGTTCTCGAATTTACGAAGCTCTTCTGGGCGAACACCGGAAATCACAACGAACTCACCGGCCAGAAGTTCCTGCCGAAGTTCAATGCCGCCGAACTGAAACAAGCGCTCGATCAGGCCGGCCGCAAGGATCTCGCCACTGAAGTGGACGCGCTCGACAAATCCCTCTTCGATCCCGATTTCGAGCCACTCACCACCGCCAAAACTCCCGCGCCCGGCAGGGACATCATTCAATCGAGCGCGAACAACTTCTATTCGGGCGTCACGCTCGCCGATCTCAGAAGCTTCACTGAGCGCTATGCCTTGAACTCGCGTCTGGTGAAGGAAAACGGCAAACTGGTGGAGCAGGTTTATCGCGCAGGCACTCCGGACGGCGCCGTCCCTCCCGGCCTTTACGCGCAGTATCTTCGCAAAGCAAATGAGTTCCTCCAGAATGCCCGCGCTTATGCGACCGCCGATCAGTCCAAAGTCATCGCCGATCTTATCCGCTATTACCAGACCGGCGACCGCAGGGACTGGATACAGTTCGGTATCGACTGGGTGCGCAACAACGAAGCCGTCGATTTCGCCAACGGCTTCATCGAGGTCTATCGCGACGCGCGCGGCGCCAAAGGCACGTCCCAGAGCTTCGTTTCCATCACTGACCCGGCGCTTTCCGGCGCCATCCTCAAAATCGCGGCCAACGCGCAATACTTCGAAAACCGCGCTCCGTGGGATGCGCGTTACAAGAAGCAGGGAGTCTCGCCTCCCGCCGCAAAGGCCATCGATACCGTCATCGAAACCGGCGACTTCCACGTGACAACCATCGGCGACAACCTGCCGAACGAAGACGAAATTCACGCAAAGTACGGCTCGAAGAGCTTTCTGTTCATCTCCAGCTCCCACGCCCTCGAAGAAGCCGCGGGCTACAAAGCGCTGGAGGAGTTCGCTGCGTCACAGCAGGAGATCGACCTCGAGAAAAAATACGGCGGCCAGGCCGAGGATCTGATGACAGCCATGCATGAAGTCATAGGGCACGGCTCGGGCAAGCTGAGTCCCGCACTCACCCACGAAGCGTCTTACTACCTGAAAGAATATTTCTCCACGCTCGAGGAAGCCCGCGCGGACCTGATGGCGCTCTGGAACGTCTTCGATCCAAAGCTGAAGGAGCTTGGTCTGGTTCCGAACAACGATGTAGGCCGCGTTATGTACAACGATGCCGCCCGTGTGATGCTCACTCAGCTTCGCCGCATTCCCAAAGGCGACACCATCGAGGAGGACCACGAGCGCGATCGCCAGCTCATTGCCGGATACATCATGGACAAAACCGGCGCTATCGCCATGGAGCAGCGCAATGGCAAGACTTATGTCGTGGTGAAAGATTACAAGAAGATGCGCGAAGGTGTCGGCATGCTTCTCGCCGAGCTCATGCGCATCAAGGCCGAAGGCGACTACAACGCCATCAAGGCGCTGATCGACAAGTACGGCGTGCGCTTCGATCCGAAGCTTCGGGATCAGGTAGTGGAACGCTATAGCAAGCTGGACCTGCCGGTCTACTGGGCAGGAATCAACGCGGATCTTACGCCGCGCTTCGGTTCCGGGGGAGAAATCCTGAGCGTCGCCATCTCATACCCGCGAGACTACGTCCGGCAGCAGCTCGGCTATTCGGCCATGTATTCGAAGTAGCTACGCCCTAGTCGCCGGGCTCGAGAGGCATGTTGCCGTCGCGCTTGTGAAACAACTTGCGTTTGATGTCCGGCCAGAATTCTTTCATCACCTGCGACAGCGCATCCGTGCCAATCTGCGTGAACATCCGCTGCATGGTTGGGCTCAGGCCGACGTCATCGGGATAGTACAAGTTCCCGAGCGCCGCAACGGTTCCGTTTCCGAGCACTTCCGATGCGTTGAACTGCCACCTCCCGGAGTCGCCCCTCGCCACGAAAACCCGTGTGGCGGCATACCAGATTCGGCCCTTCACCGTGCCCGTCCCTTTGCGGAAATATCGCGGATCCTGGTGCAGCAGCGTCGGCATGATTGCTTCCGTCATGTAGTTGCCCATGTCCTGGTCCGCCACGGACGCGCCATAGCGCTTCGCATATCCTTGCGCCCCCTGGCCGAAATCGGGATTGCTGTCGCCCAGCTGCGAAATTCCGGCGAAAGCACCCGCCAGAATGTAGGATGGCCAGTCGAAAGTGTCCTTGGTGGCGATGGCGAATTTCTGGCGCGTAGTGATGGGATGAAACGGCGCCGTACCGTCCGCGGTCCGGTAATTCGGCAACACGCCGAACGCGCGCTTGTCCTGTACTTCACCTTTGTCGCCTGGAACGGGGATTTCTCCCTTCGGGGCCACCGGCGCAGGCCTCGTTGCCGCTGGCGCTGTTTCCGCGGAAGAGGATGACGAAGGCGCATCGGCGTTGCCGGCCGGCCCCGCCGCTGCGGCGTTCGGTCCCTGCGCCATCACAAGTCCTGAGCCGATCACCAGAACCATTCCGGCAAAAATCGGGTTGCGAATCATGCGGAATGAGCCAGGGCGGCGGTTGCCGCTTCCCCTTCGGCGCATGCGAGTAGATATAAGGGCATTTGTTAACGGGATGCTTCTGCTGTTCTTTGCGTTACCGCGCAATCCGGAAAACTGCGCCGGCCGCGGGAAGGAGCTACGCTTTCAGGTTTGCTTCCACCAGCGCCGTAAGTTCCGACATTCGATAGGGCTTCTGCAGGTAGCCCGATATCGGCAGATCGCGAAAGTGATACTCGACCTCAGCCCTCGGCAATCCGCTCGACACGATGGCTTTCAGGTCCGGCGCCAGCTTCCGCAGTTGCTTCAGCGTGTCGCCGCAGTCCATGCCAGGCATCTTCCAGTCGAGAAGTATAAGACCTATCTGGCGCGGCGCCCGGCTGAACAGTTCCACGGCCGCTGCTCCGGAATCGGCTGTTATCACTTTCCTGCCCATTCTTTCCAGCGCCACACGCACAATCTGGCGCACCACCGCCTCATCGTCCACCACCAGCACCGCCGCTTCCTGCGGCTCTTCGGCTGCCGCCACGGCCGGGAAGTACAAGCGGATCGACGTTCCTTCGCCAGGTTCGCTCGCCAGCGACAACATGCCCCGATGCGATCGGATGATTCCGGCCACGGCCGCCAGCCCAAGTCCCCGGCCCAGAAACTTGGTGGAGAAAAATGGCTCGAATATTTTGTCGCGTACTGCCGCATCCATGCCGCAGCCGGTGTCGCGCACCTCGATCCACGAATATTCGCCAGGCTGCACCTCATCCGGCCCAAGGTCGAACCTTTCCGAGCCGCGGATCGTACTCGTTCCCGTCGCCACAGTCACGGCTCCATCGCCGTTTTCCATCGCTTCCCCGGCGTTCAGCGTCAGGTTCAGAATCGCCTGGCGCAGCTGATTCGGGTCCGCGACGACTGGTCTCACCGGCGTGGTTCTGATATCGAGGCGAATCTTGCCGGGAAGGGAAGCGCGAATCAGGTGGCCCGTGTCCCGCACCAGTTCCCCGAGGTCTACTTCCCGGATCTGGAAATTTCCCTTTCCCGAATACGCCAGCAATTGCCGCGTCAGCTCGGCCGCCCGCTCGCCGGCGGTGATGATCGATTCCGCCATCTCGCGGTCTTCGCGCGCCTCGAGCGCCGAGCTCAGCAGTTGTGCGTTGCCGATGATTCCCGTCAGCAGGTTGTTGAAGTCGTGCGCGATGCCGGCGGCCAGCATGCCGATGCTTTCAAACCTTTGCTTGCGGCTTATCGCTTCCTCGGCGCGCATCTTTTCGAGCGTGGATTGTACGCGCGCCCGCAGCAGCGTCGGGTTCACCGGTTTGAACAGGTAGTCCTCCGCCCCGGCTTCGATGCATTTCGCCACCGCTTCCATCTCGTCCAGAGCCGAAACCAGAATCACGGCGGCCCGGCTCAAGGCAGGGTCGCGCTTCACTGTATCCAGCACTTCGAAGCCGTTGATGCCCGGCATCATCAGATCCAGCAGCACGATGTCGAACCGGTCGCTGCGAAGCTGTTCGAGAGCAGCCATGCCGTCTGCTGCGGTTGCCACCTGATGCTGTTGCTTTTCCAGCTGGCGGGCGAGCATATCGCGGTTCGCCTCGTTGTCGTCCACGATCAGAATGCGCCCCGGCGCCGCCTGCGGCCGCCCCGGGATCTCCCGCCAGTCCGGCGCGGCCGCCTTCTCCGGCGTGTGCGGATCGAGCGAAAATTGCGCCAGTGCGGACGCCGCCGATTCGATGCGCGCCAGATCGGCTCCGGAACTCCCCGGCAGCATCGCCGCCAGTTCGTTGCCCAGCGCGCGCACCCGCTCCACTCTTCGCGCCAGTTCCCTGCGCAGCTCAGCCGCCACCCCAGGGCTCACAATGCCATGCTCCGGACCCAGCCTGCGCTGTACTTCCTCGAGCATGCCCTTCGCCTGCTCCACAACCTGCGCCAGGCGCTCCGCTGCCGCTTCGCCGGGCTCTTCCTCGAGAAGTATTTCGCTGTACCCGATGATATGGTTCAGCGGTGTCCGCAACTGATGGCGCAGATCGGCGGCTGAAACAAGCGGGGCGGAAGCCGGATTGGAACTCATGCGGGCAGCCGGACGTTACAAATCAACATTGGCGTATACGCTGGAAATCGCCAGAATCCAGGGTGCTGGATCGAACAGTGGGTGTGCCGCTCGGATTCCGTTCGCGCTACGATCACCATGTTAACCGTTCATCCTCGCCGCCCGTCTCCTCGAACTGCGATGCCCCCTTACGCCGATGCCAAAGATTCTGCTGGTTGAAGATAACGAATTCAATCGTGACATGCTTTCGCGCCGTCTGGAACGTAAGGGATTTGAGGTTCTTATCGCCGAAGATGGCGCAGGCGGAATCTCGCTCGCGAAAAGCAGCTGCCCGGATATCATCCTGATGGATATGGATCTGCCCGTCGTCGATGGCTGGGAAGCCACCCGGCGGCTCAAGGCCGATCCTGCCACCCGCTCCATCCCCGTCGTCGCCCTCACCGCCCACGCCATGCGCACTGATCATGATCGCGCCATGGCTTCCGGCTGCGATGACTTCGCCACCAAGCCGATCGAATTCACCGTTCTGCTGGAGAAGATCAATCGCGCTCTGGTTCACCGGAGCCGCCCATTCGCGTGACGCCCGCTCCCACCGGCAGGCAGAACCGCTATCTTCCTTTCCGCGAGCCCACCATTGTCTTCGCTTTCGCCGCCATCGTGATCGTGTGCCTGCTCGGGTGGTGGGACTGGCGCGTCGAGCGCGACTCCGAGATGCGCGTGGTCGATGGCCTCACCGATCTTCGGATCGTGGACGACGTGCTTTCCACCCTCAAGGACGCCGAAACCGGCCAGCGCGGATTCCTGCTCACCGGCAAGGACTCTTATCTCGATCCCTATACCGACGCTGTTCGGATTTTGCCGGCTCAGTTCCGAACCCTCGAGTCGTCCCTGCGGGACGAGTGGGAACTCCAGGGCGATATCAGCCGCCTGCATTCGGTAGCGGATCAGAAAATCGCCGAGCTCGCGCTCACCATCCGTTTGTATCGGGAGAAGGGCGCGGTGGACGCCATTGATCAGGTGCAGACGGGCATCGGACGGGAACTGATGCAGCGGGCGCGCGATATCACCGCCGATATGCGCACCCTCATCCAGAAGCGCCTCGATTATGAGAGATCGCGCAGCGAGGCCAACACCATCCGTACCGGCATCATCAGCTTCGGCGCCAGCCTGCTGCTTTTCGTCCTCGTCGCTTTTAGCAATCTCCGGTACCGCCAGCAGCGGGAAGAAGCGCAATCCGCCAGCAAGGCGAAGAGCGAGTTTCTCGCCAGCATGAGCCACGAGCTTCGCACGCCTCTCAACGCCATCATCGGCTACAGCGAAATGCTTCTTGAAGAGGCGGAAGAAACCGGCAACCAGGCGCTCCGGCCGGATCTTGAAAAGATTCGCATCGCCGGCAAGCACCTGCTCGATCTCATCAACTCCGTTCTCGATCTCTCGAAGATCGAAGCCGGCAAGATGGAGCTTTACGTCGAATCGTTCGATATCGCGGCGCTGCTGCGGGATGTGGCCGCCGTTATCGCTCCGCTCGCCGCTAAGAATCGCAACACCCTCAACCTGGGCGTTCCGGACGATATCGGTTCCATGCGCGCGGATCAGACCCGCGTCCGCCAGAGCGTTTTCAATCTGCTCAGCAACGCCTGCAAGTTCACGCAGGATGGCGAGGTGGCGCTGAATGTCCGGCGCACGCCGGATGGTTTCATCGAATTTGAGGTTCGCGATACCGGCGTCGGCCTGAAGCCGGAGCAGTTGCAGGGCTTGTTCGAGGCCTTTCGCCAGGCCGATTCTTCCACCGCGCGCCGGTTCGGCGGCACCGGCCTCGGGCTCGCCATCAGCCGCCGCTTCGCCCGTATGATGGGCGGCGACATCAACGTCCAGAGTGAATTCGGAAAAGGAAGTGTTTTTACGCTGCGCGTTCCGGCCTCGGTGGATGTGCCTGCGCAGCCCGGACCTTCGGTTCCTGCCGTTACCGCGCCGGCCGGAACGGTTCTTGTGATCGATGACGACGAAGATGTCCATGAGCTTCTCCGCCGTACCCTCTCGCGCCATGGCTTCGCGGTCGAATCGGCGAAGAACGGCGAAGATGGTCTTCGCCTCGCCCGGAAACTTCGCCCTCAGGCCATCGTGCTCGATGTCATGATGCCCGGCATGGACGGCTGGACCGTTCTCTCCCGCCTCAAGTCGGATACGGAAACCGCGGATTTTCCCGTCGTGATGCTCACCATCGTCGAAAACCGCAACCTGGGATTCGCCCTCGGCGCGGCGGATTACCTCACCAAGCCGATCGATCGCGAACGCCTGGCCGCCGTACTTCTCCGGTATCGCCGTACCAGTTCCGCCACCGCTCTCGTGGTGGATGACGAGCCGAATCAGCGCGAGATTCTCACCCGCCTGCTCGAATCCGAGGGCTGGGCGGTCACCCAGGCGGAGAATGGGCGCGTCGCGCTCGACCGCATCCAATCGGGAGTTCCCGCCATCATTCTGCTCGATCTCATCATGCCCGAAATGGATGGTTTCGAGTTCCTTCATGAACTCTCGTTGCGCGATCCGTGGAAAAATATCCCGGTGATCGTCGTCACCGCCAAGGACCTTTCGCCGGCCGAGCGCGACATGCTCGATGGCTATGCGAACAACGTGCTCCGGAAGGGCATGTACGATCGCGACGTCCTCGCCGACCGCATCAGCCACATGGTGGCCGCGCGCGTTCGCGCCGGCTGATTCGGGGAGTCGGGTAGAGTAACTACGTGCTGCGCCTCTTCACCGGAATCAGCATTCCGGCGGATGTGATTTCGAACATCGAAGCCGTCCTCGCGGCCCTTCGCCCGCTTGCGGACGCGAAATGGTCGCCACCGGAGAATCTCCACATCACCACGAGGTTCATCGGCGCCTGGCCCGAGCCGCGGATCGACGAACTCAAGGCCGCGCTTGGATCGATGGAAACCGCAGGCGCCATCCCGATTGAAGTTGCGGGGTTCGGCTTCTTCCCCAACGCGCGCCGCCCGAAAGTGTTTTTCACCAATGTGAACGGCGGCGACCGATTGCCCGCGCTCGCCGCCGGCACGGATCGGACTCTGGCCGCCGTCGGTCTGGATCCGGAAGACCGGCCCTACTCGCCGCACCTGACTCTGGCGCGCATTGGCGGCGCCGACGCGCGGCCGCTTCTTCGCAAAATCGAATCGATGGACGCTCCCTTGTTCGGCCGCTGGCAGGCGGAGGACTTCCATCTCTATCTCAGCCGGCCCGGCAGTGGCGCTTCGGTATATACGGTTCTCGCCTCGTGGCCCCTGGCGAAAGAGACGGCTGCCGCATGAGTCAGGGCATACTGGCGCTCGTCGCCGCATATCTCATCGGAGGCATCCCGTTCGGTCTGGTCATCGTCCGGCTCCTGACCGGCAAAGACGTGCGCGCCGCCGGTTCCGGGAACATCGGCGCCACTAACGTCCTCCGCACCACCGGCCGTCTCGCGGGAGTTCTCACCCTGCTGCTCGATGCCGCAAAAGGATGGTTCGCCATCTGGCTCGCCGCGCGCCTTACCGGCGACGCGATCCTGTGGACCAGCGCCGCGGCGTTCATCGTGCTCGTCGGTCACGCCTTTCCGCTCTGGCTCCGCTTCAGGGGTGGAAAGGCCGTCGCCAGCTTTATCGGCGCGTATCTCTATCTCGCTCCGCTGCCGCT
>DAIDJK010000145.1 GCA_027450225.1 Bryobacterales bacterium
CGCGCCAGCCCCGGCGCCAGTTTCAGCGTCTTCTCGATATACGGGCGCGCCGCGTCGGTTTCGCCTTCCTGAAGCAGCGCCCGCGCGATATTCGCGTACCCGTCGGGATACGAAGGATCGGCCTCGGTCACCCGCTCGAATGCGTATTCGGCGCCTTTGATGTCGCCCTGCAACAGCAGCCCGATCCCCCAATCGTTCCAGCGTTCGCGGTCCTCGCTTCGTACGACAGGCTTCCATGCCGGTTCGCCCAGCGCCACCACGGTCTTGGCCGATGCGATCGTCACAATCGGGATATTCGGTATCGGCCCGCCGTCGAAAGCGTATTGCCTGCTGTCGTAATTCACCGTTGCCTCGCCACTCACAGGTCTTCCGGCAAACGCGAACTTTGTAAAGTAGCTCGAAAATTTCCGGTAGTTCAGTTTTGCTTCGAGCGTGATCGGCCCCACCGCGTCTTTTGGAATTGAAAGATCGAAGTGCACCGTATCGTCGGCGCCCGGCGGGATCAGCCGTACATACAAAACACTGCGCGTTTGCCATGCGTTTCGCTTGTCGATCGGATTCCCTGCTCCATCGAGTTGGTAAGACCTGTAAAAATGCGCGCTTCTATCCACCGGCCCGGATCCATTGCCGTCCACCCACCCGCTCCAGCCGATAATTCGTCCCGTTGCGTCGCGCGCCTGAAACTCGAGCCAGCAGTCGTAGGCGTCCACTGTGCCGCCCGGGAAAAAGTGGCCGATCTTCCTCGTCCGCACCACAGCGTCCACCCGCACCGTCGAACCCGGCGCGAACCTCACCCCCGGCGCATCAAGCGGAGCCGCTATCCTGCCCACCTGCCGCACCACCACCGGACCTGCCTGTTCCGCTTCCTCGCCGACGGCGAATGTAGACGCGATGGAAGGCGCCTCTGCAGCCCTGCGCTGCATAACCATCTCGCCCTTCGCCTGCTCCACCGGCGACGCGGCGAAAAGATCCACGGTCAGGAACCCCGATTTCAGAAACTTCTCCGTTTCGGCCAGCTGCCCGGCGTCATGGTTGACATACGGCACGGCTGTATTGGCAGCCGCGAAACGGTGAGAATGAACGAACCCGCCCTGATTGCCCGGATCGTTCGACCGCACCCGTTCCATATGGCAGTCCGCACAATCCTGCGGTTTCGGCGGGTAGTAAAAAGAACGCGCGCCCTGCCCTGAAACGCCGCTCGCCTGCCAGTTGTCGTATTCGTTGAATCCCCGCAGCCAGCGATAGTGATTCACGGGCGTATCGAGATGCACTTTGTGACATGCCGAGCAATACTCCGGAGTCTGCTCCTTCATGAATGGCTTCATGAACGTCCGGCGGTGCGGTTCCGGATTCAGATAGGTAATGAAGTCGCCCGCCTTTCGAAGCAGCGGATTTTGGCTTGAGGCCAGCTTGTGCAAGGGCGGATACATCATGGTGAATCCGTTGTTACCCATGGTGCCGTCCACGTGCACGATCGAATGACAGGAGACGCAGCCGAGTCCGTTCTGCGCCTCCGGCGTCTCCAGTTGATCTTTGATGGGCTTGTCGAAGCGGCCGTTGAAGAAGACGGCGTGGTCATGGCAGCCCGCGCACAACTTGCTGCCCTGTGTGCCGCTGATCTCCTGCATGTGCAGGATGGAAGTTCGATAAAAGCGGTTGTTGAACGATGCAAAATGATGCATCGACCCCTTCCACTGCTCGTAGATGTCCTTGTGGCAGTCTCCGCAAAGTTTCGAATCCATGAAGAAGTCGGAGGGAATCAGTCCGCCGGTATTCGTGTTTGCGGAAGATGGCCAGAACGGCGACTTCGGCCCGGCGCCTTCCTGCTTCATCGACAAAGGAGTCTGGCGCGGATTCTCGATCCGGTCAGCCGGCCGGCCGAACCGGAAAGTGACCGCGGCGATCAGCAACACCACCGTAGCCGTGCGCAGCCGCGGGAACAGCATCATCAGCCCGACAACCGACAGTGCGATATGTGCCCAGAGAATCGGGGAATGGTCCCGCGTTGCTCCGCCGAATACCAGGTAAACCCCGCTCGCGGCCGCCAGCAGGAGAGGCACGAACTTCGCCCGTTCCTTCGATTTGTAAACGGCGTAGATCAACCACGCCGCTGCCACCAGGCCCAGACCAGCGTGAAGCAGGACCGCCGAAACATACGTCAGCGTCGCCGCCGGGAGCGCGGCCACGTATGCTGCAGACACGAGGAGTACCAGAATCAGCCAGAACATATTTACGCTTCAGCGCAGACACCGCGGCAATCTGGCAGATTAGCGGGGTTTCCGGAACGGAGACAATAATAGAAAGACACTATTCCCGACTTGTGCCATTGGATACTTAGAATTTGAACCGGCGTTCTCCTACTCCGCGCCTGCTGGCCGGCCTCTGCCTCACGATTGTGGCAGTCGCGGTGTACTCGGCTTACACGTTCACCCAGTTGCGCACGCTCCGCCGTATCCAGACCGGCATCATCGACCGCAACCGCGCCGATTCGCTCCTGCTGCTCCGCATTCAGAACGGACTCGATAACGTCGCGCTTGCCATGCGTGACATGCTCGATCCTGGCGAGCCGTACCCGCTGACCGCGTACGAGCCGCAGTTTCGCCGCCTGCGCGCGGACCTTTCCGATGCGCTCTCTCGCGAGGCGCCCTTAAGCGCCGTTTCGAGCACCGCCGAGCAGCGCCGTTACCTGGCCGATTCGTTCCGTCAGTTCTGGGACGCGGCGGATCGCGTTTTCGCCATGGCGCGTTCCGGTCAGCAGACGGAAGCGCGCCTTCGCGTGCGCATGTCGTTGCAGTCCCGCGAAGAAGCGCTCAGCACGGCGGTGGCCCGCCTGCTGGTTCGCAATAACGCGAGCGAATCGGAAGCCGCGGCCCGCACGCAGCGGCTCTATGACGGGGTGGAACGGAATGTCTATATCTTTCTTGCGGCCATGCTGATCTTCATCACGGTCTCCGGTCTCTATATAGTCCATTCAAACCGCCTGCTGTTCGAGCAGGTGGCCCATCTCTCCGAACGCCGCAGTGAGCTGGCCCAGCAGCTTATTTCGATGCAGGAAAATGCGTTCCGATCGATTTCGCTCGAACTGCACGACGATTTCGGGCAGATCCTGACCGCGCTCGGCGCCATGCTGCAGCGCGCCAGCCGCCGCGCGCCCGAGATCGCCGGCGATCTGCGGGAAGTCCGCGAAATCGTCCAGGCAACACTTGAAAAGGTTCGCGCTCTTTCTCACGCGCTTCACCCCGTGGTGCTCGACGAGGCCGGTCTGGAGAGCGCGCTCGATGTTTATCTCCCGGCATTCGAGCGGCAAAACGGCATCTCCATCCGTTACCAGAAATCAGGCGAGAGCCGCGCCATCGATCGCCAGGTCAGCATCCACCTTTATCGCGTAATGCAGGAAGCGCTCACCAATGTGGCCCGTCATGCCGGAACGAAGAGCGCCGCCGTGCGTCTGTTGTTCGGGCACGAAACCATCGCTCTCGAAGTGGAAGACGACGGCGTCGGCTTCGGCGCGTCTCATGGACGCGGCATGGGTCTCGTCTCGATGCGCGAGCGCGCGGAGATGGTTCACGGCACAATCGAATTTCTTCCCGGCGCGAACCGCGGCGCCCTCGTTCGAGTTACAGCCCCGCTCCCAGGCGGCGCACAGGAGATGAAAACCGAAGCCCATGCCCGACCCTGAAATACGCGTTCTTCTGGTTGATGACCATGCCCTCGTTCGCAACGGCTTCCGCCGCATGCTCGAAGATGAGGAAGATATCCGGGTCGTCGGCGAGGCCAGTGACGGCCATGACGCCATCGAAACCGCCATCCGGCTGAATCCCGACGTCATCGTGATGGATTTCGCCCTGCCGAGCATGAACGGCGCAGTCGCCACCCGCCGCATCCTGCAGGCGAACCCGGGCGCCAGGATACTGGTCCTCAGCATGCACGCTGAGCCGAATTACGTCCGGACCTGCCTTGATGCCGGGGCCCGCGGTTATCTTCTGAAAAACGCCATGGATCTCGAACTCGTGCTCGCCGTTCGAAGGGTCGCCGCCGGCGAGCATGTGCTCGATACCCGGCTCGGCCGCGTCCCGGAGGCATCGGAAGCCGGCCGCTCGCTCACCACGCGCGAACTCGAGGTGCTGCAACTCATCGTGCATGGCAAATCGAACAAAGAAATCGCGGTCGTGCTCGGCCTCAGCGCGAATACCATAGCCGTTCATCGAGCCAATATCATGCAGGCGCTCGGCATTCACAATACGGCGGAACTCGTTGTCCATGCCATCC